>DUKW01000092.1 GCA_013329105.1 Candidatus Methanomethylophilaceae archaeon
GTCGACATGTTTCACCACCTCACTATATCTACTCAATATCCACTTGTCAGCGGCGCTGAGATTATTTGGTCTCTGTGGTTTTCTGTTAACCTTGCTGCCGACGAAGTTACCCATGTTAAATATTTTGTTGCTAAATCTCCTTCCCCTTATGACATCTTTTTCGCGGAAGGCGTGGTCCACGCCCAGAGAGCAAGTGCAAGCATAGTAGCGTAGGGCATCGGCACCATATTCCTCAATTATTGGTAAAGGGTCAATCACATTGCCCAGAGAGGAATGCATCGGGGTGCCGTCAGGCGCCATGATAAAACCATGCACCATGATGTCTCTCCACGGTATTGAGCCAGTAAGCTGTTCCGACCTAAGCAATGTGTAAAAAGCCCATGTCCTGATGATGTCATGGGATTGCGGTCGCAGCGACATAGGAAACATCTTTTTGAACATGACTTCGTCTCTTTCCCAAAAACAGTTGTACAGGGACGACGCAGAGGAGTCCATCCAGGTGTCGAATACGTCTTCACATCCTTTCAGGTTACCGCCACATCTAGGGCACGAATCTACGGGCGGATCATCCTCGGTGGGATCCACATAACATTGTTCCTCCTCCGCAGGTACGACCTCTCCGCAGTTCTCGCATTCCCATATAGGTATAGGGGTGGCAAATATTCGCTGTCGTGAAAGGACCCAGTCCCACTCCAGAGACTCAACCCAGTCACGTAGGCGTATTTTCATAAACTCGGGGAACCAGTTTACCTCATCGGCCCTTTTTAGCACCCTTTCCTTGAAGTCTAGGGTCTTAAGGAACCATTGAGGGACCTGAAGAAACTCAATATTTTCATGGCAACGCCAGCATACTGAGACATTCTGCTTCTGCTTTTCCTGCTTGATAAGATACCCCTTTTCCTTAAGGTCTCTTATAATCGCCTCTCTAGCCTCTTTTACCTTCATGCCCTCATAGGGACCGGCAATGGGTGTCATATGTCCGCACTCATCGATACCCTTTTCTAAGGGAAGGTTGTACTTCATAACCCATTCCAGGTCTACTTTATCACCGATGGTGCAGATCATGACTACCCCCGTACCATAGTCAGGGTCTACTTTTGGATCGGCAATGATCTTTACTTTCTTGCCATATAAGGGGGTAATGAGCTCTTTGCCCACAAATCCTTTCTTATCTTTATCTTCAGGATGAACGGCCACTGTCTGGCAGGTGCATATGAGCTCGGGACGGGTGGTGGCAATGATGACGTCGCCCTCTCCGTCCGCAAGGGGGAAGCGTATATAATTCAGGTCTGTGACGTTGTCCCGGTATTCAACCTCAGCATCGGCTAATGCCGTCATGCAGCGTGGGCACCAATTGACAGGGTAGTCTCCTTTGTATGCTAAACCCATCTTTAACAACCTAAGAAAAGAGATCTGGGTGATGCGCCGGTAATAAGGAGCATCCGTCTGATAGTATATGCTGGGATCCATACTCTGCCCTAATATTTCGAAGTGATGGGTCATCTCGTCTATGAAACCGTTAGCATACTCACTGCATAGCTTCCTATACTCTGTCCTTGGTAGGTCGAGTTTGGTAATGCCGTATTTCTTCTCTACCTTGACTTCTGTAGGTGTGCCATTGACGTCAAAACAGAGAGGATAGAATACATTATATCCCTTCATTCGTCGGTAGCGAGCTGCGAAGTCGATCAAAGAATATCCGGTAGCATGGCCCAGGTGAAGCGATCCAGATGTGTATCGGGGAGGATTATCGATGCTGTAGATGGGGCGCTCCGACTCCTTGTCGAAGCGATAAATCTCCCATTCTTTCCATTTCTCCTGCCACATTCTCTCAGTGGATAAGGAATCGTATTGTGACATGTCTTCCTGGAGAAGACAAAAAGGATTAAAAAAGGTTGTGAGCTTTAGCGGGAACCGCGCTTGCGGTGTTCTATCCGCTGCTCCTTGGTTTCAGTGACCATGTCAGTCAGCTTTTCCATCAGATCCTCAGTGCTACGCACAAGGTCCCAATCGACAGACTTGGCACTGAATACCCTCCCACCAGCATTCAGTCTACCAGATACACTATATTTGGCGGTGCCACCGTCAGGATTGTATTTGGACACATGTATAGTAAGGGTCTGAGGTGTGTATATTTTGGCAATCTTAGTCAACTCCTCGGCGATCTCTTTGTCAAGGGCAGGCATCAGATAGCGGTCGTCATCATCAAGTCCTGTTATCTGAACGTAAACGACATCCCTCTCCCGGCAGGCGGCTATGAGCTCTATGATGTCATAACATGTTATTATTCCCACCAAGCGCTCGTTATCCGTTACCGGAAGCGTCGATATATCGTTCTTCACCATCAACGATGTTGCCGTACCTAGATCATCTTCCCATCCGATCGTTATAGGATTCTCTACGCAGAGCGATTCCACCCTCAGTTTGACGGGTGTTTTAGTCCCGGTCAGCTCACCGAGAGTCTGGCGGTTCTTTTCCCGATAATTATAATCGATAACCTCCCTCATGCCGATTATTCCTATTACCCTTTCGTCTTTATCTACTACAGGGATCGTGCGCACATCGAGGCGCCTCATTATCTCAAGAGCATCATCAAGGTCATCCCCAGGCATCACATAGTCTACGACCTCACTCATTATTTCCCAGACCTTGATCTCTTTGAACTGCCGAATCGTGGAGACGAGCCTTATCAGGTTGCTTCGAGATACTATACCGATAAGACGATTTCCCTTGACTACAGGCAGTTGCCTAGCATTACTATATATGATATATTCAGCAATCTGAGTGATTGGCGTTTCCAGGGTCACGGTTGGCACTTTGATCATTAACGTCTTGGCCTTGGTCTCCAGAGAGATGTTCTTTCTTTTCAAGATGTTCCCATATGAGACCATTCCCAGGTACCTACCGCCATCGACGACGGGTACCTCATGGAGCTTGAAGTTGCGCATGATCGATAGTATGTCAACCAGCTCATCCTCCGGGCTTACGGCCTTAAATTCCTCATCCATGATCTGTTCAACGGTTTGGGAGTCGATCTGCGAGCGCAGGATCGACAGTTGCTTAAGGTCCTCTAGATCCATGGCTCCCATCTAATAACACCACGAATGGGCTATTTCCCTTTAGGTTCTTAACGGTAATGGATCGTTCGGGATCTTTTTTCATTATTAACATGAAAATCTAATCCGAGGAGTGAAAATAACAATATCTCTGGTGAATGAACGAAAAAAATAGCGAAGAATTTATCTATCTGTAATATTACTACATTCGCATCATTCATACTTATTTCGTACTTATATATCTAAATAGATTCGAAATTCACACCATTTAGCATTGTGTGTATCGTTTTTACCAATTTATCTATGGGCACTCTGATCTGTTTTGTACTATCTCTGTCACGTATTGTGACGGTGTCTTTCTTGCCGCGCCCCTCTTCGAGCGTCTCGTAGTCGATGGTGACACACCACGGCGTTCCGATTTCGTCCATACGTGCATAGCGTTTACCGATGGATCCAGAATCGTCATAGTATGCCTCTATACCAGCATCCATAAGCAACCTGAAGATTTCTTGTGCTTTTTCATCCAGGCCGTCACGTGCCATTAGTGGAAAGACTCCCACCTTTATGGGAGCTAGTATTGGCTTGAGCTTGAGGACTGTATAATCATCATCCCTTTTATGGTAGGCGTGCTCAAGTATGGTATAAAATATGCGGTCCAATCCATATGAGGGTTCGATTACGTGCGGAATAACTTTTTCTCCTGAGACTTTTCGGATGAGGGTCTCTACTTCGAAGAACTCATCACTTATTGTAAGAGGTTTACCGTTATGTTCGATTTGAAGGGCCCCATCTTTGATATCCTCTGCCTGGCAGGATTCGATAAGGTTTGTGATCTCTTTGGCATCTTCCTTAAAACGCGGACCCAGTTTGCTGTGTTTTGCTTTGATTACTTTTTGCTCCACCTCATGTGGCTCGTCATAGCGTTTGAAATGTGTCATGTCTTCATGAGACCATTTGGCATGTTGGGTGAGGTCCCAAGACCCTCGGTCAGCGATGCCAACGATTTCTGTCCATCCATAAGAGATCAGGACCTCTGCATCCCAGCAGTCCGTGGCGTAGTGGGCCATCTCTTCAGAGAGATGTTGACGGAAATGCAGCCTTGCGGGATCCACACCCATTTTCACGAGAAGATCTTTAGTGAGCCATATAAAATATGCCAGCACTTCGTTGGCGATGACACCCTCTCTCACCGCGCCATCTAGGCTCATTACTCTCTCCACACCGTCATTCGGGATGAGGCGCAACATCTCCTCTTTCACGAACGGGTATCGAGGCCAAGTTTTATTTTCAGGATCAACGAAAAGTTCTACTTCCATCATGTTGAACTCTCTCAACCTAATCATTCCCTGTCGTGGTGATATCTCGTTGCGATATCCCCTTCCCTGCTGTATCACACCTAATGGAAGTTTTTCTCTGTTATAACGGTAGAGATTCGGAAAATTTACGAAGATTCCTTGTGCCGTTTCAGGTCGCAAATAACCAATCCGAGATGACCCAGGGCCTATGAATGTCCTGAACATGAGGTTAAATTCCTCCACATCGCCCAGCGTACCCCCGCATTCGGGACAGGTTACATCGTGTTCCCTTATCAGCTCTTTAAGCGATTTGGCATCGAGGGTATCGGGGTTGGGGTGAAGCCTAGCTACAAGGTGATCGGCGCGGAAAGGCTCACCACATTCATTGCAATATACGATGCAATCGGAGAACTCATCAAGGTGTCCCGATGCTTTGAAGACCGCTTCGGGGTTTATTGTAACAGAATCTATCTCTGTGAACCCCTCACCATAGCGATAGGCCTGTCGCCACAATCTGATTATGTTCTCTTTCAGAACGCTGCCTAGAGGACCATAATCATACATCCCAGCCACTCCTCCGTAGATCTCAAAGGAGGGCCAGATAAAGCCACGCCTCTTACATAGCGAAAGGAGTTCTCCGGCATTCATTCTCTAACCTCAGTCAAGCAAAAGGGCACTTATGACATCTAAGTCAAATATCATCCCAAAGAGTCTATCTTTATTGTCTCTTATAGGTATTTGGCCGAAGTCGTTCCTTTTCATTATGTTAGCGGCCTCATAGACAGGGCTCTTCTTGAAGAGAGTGACGGGGTCGCGTACCATGAGATCAAGCACTGAGACATCTGGGAGGTCAACTTTGGATTTTTCATAATATAGAGGCATCACATTTCTGATACCTTCCCAGGACCATTCGTCCTCATCCTGCCCTATACCTAGTTCTGACTTTGTAGTACTGTCATTTATGAGCGATCTGTTAAAGAGGTCACGATCTGTAATAATCCCTACTATGTCACCGTTTGCGTTCAGTACCGGAAGCGCATCGATATTGGTGACACGGAACACAGTCTGTACATACTTTATAGGGTCCCCTTCCCAGACAGGTACGCAGGTAGTACGGATAAGTTCTTCAACCGGGGTGCTCAGTTTACGGGCCTTCACTTCTTTCAATAAATCTGTAGGGGTGACTATACCCACTAACTTGTTACCCTCTATTACTGGGAGACGGTGTATGTTATTCTCAACCAATATCCTGGCAGCTTCCTCAATGTCTTCGTCTGGTCCTATGGTGAGCACGTCTCTCTCCATAAGAAGGGATATTTGCTCTTCCTCAGGGTTATTATAGATGTCTTTACGGGATATGATACCTGCCAGCCTCCCGTCGCTCTCGCGGACTACAGGCATACCAGTGAGCTTATGTTTCACCATCATGGCAAGCACATCGTTCCGGTTCCCGGGTACAATGGCCACGATGGGGTTTGTAACCATCACTTCTGATACCTTAGTCATTAAACGACATCCTCCTTGGCCCTGACAACCATCACAGGACAATTGGCATGTCGCACCACTTTTTCTGCCACGCTTCCCATAAGAAGTTTTGAGACACCAGTCCTACCTAGTGTTCCCATAACAATGAGGTCGTAGTCTTTGGAGGCGTCTGTTATTTTCTTGGAGGGGGATCCCTCGTCAATTTGAACTTCTACATCGACCCCCATTTCGTCGCCCATGTTCTTTACATATTCCACTGCTTCCTTGCCTTCTTGCTCCAGTAAAGAGTAAATATTGAGAGTCGCGGCATCCATAGGGATGTTGATGAATGCTGTTTGGTCCATTATGTAAAGAGCAGTAACTTTAGAGCCTAATGCCTTGGCAAGCATCAAGCCCTTTTTTACAGCCGGTCTAGTATAGTCACTGCCATCTGTCGGTATAAGGATTTTTTTGAATACCATATCTTCGCCTCCTTTATATACAAACCATTCTCTTCCCGTTGCCAGAACGGAAGAGGAGGTCACACATTGGATCGGCGTTGTGGTGGTCAAATACCACCAGCTCTAACGCCTCCCCTGTTCTGAAGGGTAACTCTGATTTAAGATTTAATAGCTTTCTCGGGAGCCTAAAGGCGGCATCCAATGCCAAAGCGGGATTCGCACCCTGAGATCTTAATAGTCTGGCTGCAGTCTCTATCTCTGCTCGCATGTCTCCATCGTTGTTCATAAAGTTGTCAGTACCCAACCCTATTTCTACACACGCTTCTACCATACGCTTAAGAGGTGGAACGATACCCATAAATAAGTTGCTGCGGGGACAGACGATCACCGGGATACATTCGTCAGCGCAGCGATGGAGATCCCTGTCAGTGGCATTAGACATGTGAACCAAGAACTTTGGTTCCAGTGCCAGTATTTTATCTAAGTCTTCACGACGGGACTCGCTGGCATGAAGTGCGAAAACCTTGCCTCTACGATGGACATGTTCTGCCAATGATTCTAGTTCTGTGTAGTCCCAATCTGATATGGCCGAGACACCAATCCCTTCTGCATAATCCAATATGCGGTCCACTTCTTCTTCATTGTATTTCTGTCTTGCTGGTCTTCCCAGTGTAAAAGGGTATGGTGGGCCCCGACAAGAGAGAAGAGCCTTCACACCCTCGAAGCCCCCCTCCCTAAAATCCAAAAAACGGGACGTTCCTGCCTTTGCCATCATATTCATGCCCTTATGGATGGACAATCTAAGCTCATCATAACCCATATTCCTCAGGGCGCGATGTTTGAGACCTTCTGGTGGAGCCACAAGCTCTTCCAAACTAAGATCAAGGCTCATGCGAACAGAGGCGTCAGCCACATGGGTGTGGCAGTCAATGAAAGCAGGAACGATTATCCCTGTGAGAACGGCTCTGTCTGGCGGAGCCCCATCTCCAATCTCCGATATAACACCTCGCTCTACACCAAGGTAACCTTCATAGAAACCACAGCCGTCAAATATCTGGCCGGCGAGATATCTCATAGATAAACATATGAATTATGATTATATAAATTCGGTTACCGCTCAATATTAGAAAATAACCTGGCTGCTTACGGAAAATGAATGATCATGGGTTCTATAATCATCTCGTATTTGATCGTCGACTGGTGTTTCTGGTGTTGCAACTCCTTTTATCCATCCATTTATTTGTTTTTGGAATAGGTATAATCGATGCTATTGGGGCCCCTCTATAGGATGGAGTCTGCCCACTCAGTCAAAAAGAATACCAAAAGGTTCTTGGAAAACAGTTAGTGACATAAAAAATAGGTATGAAATAAAGTTCAAATAGGATAATTAACTTTAAGCGATGAGGTTTCAAAATGGTAGTTAAAATAAATGCGGATGAGTGTGTTGCCTGCGGAGCCTGCGCAGACGTTTGCCCTGAGGGCGCTATCACCGTTGATGATATTGCTGTGGTCGATCCGGATACCTGTATCGACTGCCACACATGTATCGATGAGTGTCCCTCTGATGCCATCTCGGAGTGAGAGAGGGTAGGTGCACAGAACGCAGAAACTAACTTTCTACATTTCTTCCTTTCGATTTCACTGGCGACATATGTAGGCGCCAAGCCACTTAGGCCCAATATGGTTTTTTTATGAATTTGTATGCACTGTTTGCGGCAGGAGCCGCCTCTCCACAGGCGGTGGCGATCCTACGGCATTTACCGCTATAGAACACCACATCACCGCAAGCGAAAACACCAGGACGGGATGTCCGCATTTCGCTGTCGACAATCAATAAACCCCCTTCGTTAAGGTCAAGGTCCCATCTTTTGAGATCCTCTAAGTCGGGATTGATGCCGATATTGATAATCACCATATCCGCCGGGATGTCGAAACGTTTACCCTTACATTCTAGGGTCACACTTTCCACTTTTTCGTTTCCGTTAATAGATATGGTATTGGTTTCTAGCAGGCAGTTGACCCCGCTGTTCGTTAGGGCCTCCACCACACTCTCATCCGCCCGGAAGGTGTTGCGGCGATGGACCAATGTTGTGTGAGTAACACTGTCAGCGATGAGCGCCATCTCTAAGGCGCTGTTGCCTCCTCCTATCATTACCATACGCTTATCTACCAGACGATCCTTTTCGGGAAGTACGTAGTCAACACCTTTTCCATAAAACTCCTCTTCACCAGGTATACCTAGTTTCCGTGGTTTGAATAAGCCCATACCTATCGCTACGATAACTGTACGGCCATGATACTCATGCTCATCTCCTCTTACTATAAAGAAACCATCACCCTCCTTTATCTCTTTCACATGACAGCTCTCAATGATCTCACAACCCATTGACATGGCATGGGCTACCAAACGCTCCGACAGTTTTTTGGCCTGGATTTCAGCGAAACCTGGATAGTTGTGTATACCCTTATCAGGATAGAGGCTTTTCAGCTGACCTCCGGCTGATGCAGCATCTAAAATAATCGTCTTCATCTTTCTCGACCCAGAATATATCCCTGCGGCCAGTCCTGCGGGGCCAGCGCCGATTATGATAAGGTCGTGAATCATTACGAACTTCCAACTAATACAATGTATAATAATTTTATCCAGTGTTGGATGCGAGGTCTGTGGCTTGATATCAATGGTAATTTAGTTGCTATTCAAAAAAGATTAAAACCTGGTCGTTACTACTTTATGGTTAAGGAGGGTCTTTAAATGATGTCAGAAGAGTTGAAGAAAGCTATGAACGATCAATTGGTAGCAGAAGTCTACTCCGCTTATATGTATTGGTCTATGGCCTCTTATCTGCACGGGCAGGACTACCCTGGTATGGCACACTGGATGGAGGCTCAGGCCAAAGAGGAGCTCTCACATGCTGCCCGCATATACAATTATTTGATAGATAGAGGGGTGAAGGTCTCTATGGCTGCTGTGGAAGCGCCTCCTGTCGAATGGGACTCGCCTCTTCATGTTATGGAAAATGTTTTGGAACATGAGAAGAAAGTCACCGCAATGATCCATAACCTTGTGGACATTGCCATTAATGAGAAGGATTATGCTACAAATCGGTTCTTATCTTGGTTTGTGGAGGAGCAGGTGGAAGAGGAGAGTAGTGCTCATGCCATCCTTGCACGGATGAAGAAGCTTGGAGATGACGTTCAGGGTCTCATAATGCTCGACAATGAGATGGCCTCACGAAAACCACTTTATCATATATTGCCAAAAGATTGAATACCAACGCCGTATCCCCGGCGCAATCTCTCATTTTTTTAGGAAGCATGATATAGTTCTAGCATCATCGTAGGAACCATGTCCGATCTGGCAACCAGCCTTGCTCTGGTACTCGCAATCACAGGGATCCTATTCCTTATTGCGGAGGCTCTCAGCCCGGGGGTATTCTTGATAATTCCAGGGACCGTTCTGTTGATATTGGGTATAATCGGATTGGTTTATCCCGATATTTTATTGAGTTGGTGGTCCCCCATTATCGCAGCAGTTATTCTGATACCTACGACAATACTCACTATCAAGTTTTATCAAAGACTAGCTGAGCCTATACCACCGACGACTACCGTGTCGAGTTCTCTAATAGGCCGGACAGGTGTAGTAACTGTCAAGATAATGCCTGGAACATTGCGAGGTAAAGTCCGTGTGAGTAACGACATATGGAGCGCCACCTCTGATCAGGAAATCGAGGTCGGTGAGAAGGTCAGGATAATCGACAGTGAAGGTGTCCATATAAAGGTCATCCCTATTGGAACGGAGGATACTAGAAATGAATGTTGAAATCATCATAGGGTTGTTGGTTTTTATTATAGCCGCTGTACTGATAATTTTGGTAAGTGGTGTAAAAATCGTACAGCCTTATGAACAAGCAATTTATATGAGGCTTGGTAAGTACATAAAAACACTGGATCAGGGGTTCAACGTTGTCGTACCGCTTATAAATGAAGTGGTGAAGTTGGATCTCAGGACACAGGTGTTGGATGTTCCCAGGCAAGAGGTTATAACGAAAGACAACTCGCCCGTTTTCGTCGACGCTGTGATATACATTAAGGTAATAGATCCAGTGAAGGCCTATTTTGAGGTCACTAACTATCGTACTGCCACATTATTCTTAGCTCAGACTACACTGAGGTCTGTCATCGGAGAGATGGAGTTGGATCAGATTTTTTCCAGTCGTGAGATGATCAATCTCCAGCTACGTGACACTCTCGACGAGAGCACCGATAAGTGGGGTGTTAAGGTTGAAGCTGTGGAGATCAGAGAAGTCGAGCCCGCAAGCCGTGTAAAGGAATCAATGGAAGAGCAGACGTCGGCTGAGAGGAGAAGGCGTGCCGCCATATTGGAGGCTGACGGAAAGAAGAGAGCAGCCATATTGGAGGCAGAGGGAATGAAGAGGTCCCGCATTCTGGAAGCGGAGGGTCTTCGTCAGTCAATGATACTGGAATCAGAGGGCGAAAGGC
>DUKW01000170.1 GCA_013329105.1 Candidatus Methanomethylophilaceae archaeon
ATATTGGGCATCACTACCTCCACCTTCATCGTGTTCAGCTCCAATGCCTTCGCCGTTCTTGGACTGAGATCCATGTACTTCGCTCTGTCCAATATCATGACCCTATTTTGCTATCTGAAGTACGGGCTGGCGGGAGTTCTGGGCTTCGTCGGGGCAAAGATGTTGGCGGGTATGTTCGATGTACACGTACCTGTGCTGACCTCGCTTCTCATCATCGTGATTATCTTAGGGGTGGCTATAACTGCGTCGGTGATCAAAACACGCCACACCGCTGCCTGGCCTCTACCAACAAAGAGATCAGGAAAAGATTGATCAAAAAGGGTGATGAGGAAGAACACAATGAACTTCCTGTCTCACATTTCAATCAGGTCATTGAGTTATTGCCTGGAAGAATTTGTATATTGGTTCTTTCCAAGGTCACAGAAAATAGAAACCGGTCATGACCACACCCAGCAAGATAAACACCGCCCCAACAACCTTTGAAAGGATTTGCTCATTGACCCGGTTGGCGAACACGGCACTGAGCACGCCACTGCAGGCCGCGCTGATCCCGAGAATCACACTAGGAAGGAGTCTGATATTACCCTGCATCGCATATCCTATAGTCCCGGAACATGTAGTTATCATCATCAGAAGAGATGAGGTGCCTATAGCCAAATGTATTGGGAATCCCAGGACGACAATAAGAATCAACAGGATCATCCCTCCGCCTCCGGCGCCCAGAATCCCTGTCATAATACCTATGGCAAAGCCCAGAATCAAACACACAATGTTCCTCTGGGCCTCACTCTTAAACTTAACAGCCTTTTCGGCGATTTTTGCCATGGACTCACGGTTCAGCCCCCTCTTCCAGATGATCGCTCCCATTATCACCATAAAGACGCTGAAGGTTCCGCTAAGACCTAACTCCGGTATTTCTCCCGCAAAAAACGTTCCTAACTGTGCGCCGACGATCGACCCGAGGGCAATCCAGAGTGCTAATTTTATATGCACATTTCCATATATAAAATAAATAATCGATATTGCCAACGAAGAGATGACATTCACCAGCAGGCTCGTTCCTATGGCTTCGTGAATCGAAAACCCCAGTAACATGCTGGCTAACGGTACGACTACCATCACACCGGATGCACCCGTCAGGCCAGTCACCATTCCGGTAAAGACCCCGATGAGAATTATCCCCAATAACAGTGCGATATCCATTTTTTTTCTCTCACTCATGAACGTTTCCTTGATCGGAGAGACGAAAAAGAGTTGTTTCTTTATAAAAAGTGAGGAGCGGACTTATATCATAAACATCTAATAAATAAGGTACTATCCAACTTCTGGTTTATACTGGAGATTAGAGTGTCGGTCCATACTGGACCTAACTACGGAAGTCGGCCTAAGGCCGCAAATTTCGAGAGGGAGTAACGCAACTTAAGGTTCCACCACTGATTGACAATTCCAATTAATGAAGAAAAGAGAGGAAAACAGGTTGTTCCTTGGTTGCAGGTTTGTAAAACGGAGTTTGCTCTGGTCCGTATTCTTCTTTCCTTTGCTGACAAAACTTCGTAACCATCAAAACCTTCAAAAATCTTGCCTGATACTTACCCACATCGACCTCATAACACAAAACAGAATAAATGCCTAGATGGCGCTAGATATTGTGTAAAATTTAATCTCTTTAACCTGACTTGAAGATTGGTGAAATGCTGCGCCGCTACAGGTTAAACTCGGGTCAAGACAGTACTCAGATTGATTGGTTGTTGGAGAGAACTTTGATGTTTAAAGGCAAAGCTTTTCCCATACGTCTTCTGAAGCAGAGAGCACTTTTTCTTCATCCACCGTCAACATACGCCTGTCCTCCATCAAGAGCTTACCTTGACAAAATACTGTTTTGACATTAAGCCCGTTGCCGGAGTACACGATGTTAGAAATTATGTTGTGGGGCAGAAGCGGGCGAAGATTCGGTGCCTTGCCATCTAATATGATAAGATCGGCATATTTCCCGATTTCTAATGAGCCTGTGCGTTCTTCCATCCCTATGGCCTTCGCGCCATAGATAGTTGCAAAGTCTAAAAGCTGCTGGGCCGGTGTTATGGTTGGGTCCCACCTGCTAGATTTCTGCAGGAGTCCTAGAGTCTTCATCTCGGCAAACATATCCATAGAATTATTGGTGGAACTCCCATCAGTACCTATGGAAACATTAACGCCGTTAGCAACCATCTCCGGTATGGGTGCCACCCCGCCTGTTGCCAATTTCATATTTGAGACGGGGCATGTAGATATTGATACATTGTTCTCGGCAAGGGCGCGGACCTCGTTGATGGTCAACCAAGCAGAGTGGGCTGCAATACAACCAGAGTGCAAGACACCAAGTGATGCCAACCACTCAGCGGGCCGCATGCCTGTCAGGCGCCGATGATCATTCACCTCCTTTCTGGTCTCAGATAAATGGAATGTTAAAGGAAGACCGTTGTCCCTGGCGTAACTGCTGGCCTCTTCCCATGTTTCCTTACCGCTTACATAGACCCCTTGAACACCAACACCTGGAATCACCTTACGGCAACGTGAATGAGTTTCGCAGAACCGACGACAGTTATCCATCGGATTGCCCTGCTGAGTGGTGAACTCCTCATCCAAAACGGCCCAGCAAAGTACACCGCGAATGCCGGCCTTTTCAACAGCAGGCGCGATCACGTCCTGAGAGTAGTAAAGATCGACAAAGGTCGTGGTCCCTGGGCGTATCATCTCCATACAACCAAGCAGAGCACCGACCTGAAGATCGTAAGTTTCACGGCCGGAATCGATATCGAAG
>DUKW01000143.1 GCA_013329105.1 Candidatus Methanomethylophilaceae archaeon
ATCTGGGAGGTTTACGAGTGTCCTGCAGCGATAACATTGATAAAAGCCCATCAGAGTCTGGAGGGGCTTGTCCTTACAAGGGACCTACTGTCTTTTAAACACATCGTGGAGCAGCGTTTCTCAGAGGTAGTATACGATGGCCTTTGGTTCGGTCCTCTCAGGGAATCGTTGGATGCTTTCATAGATCAGAGTCAGGAATTTGTGACGGGCATCGTAAGAGTCCGCCTTCACAAAGGTAACGCGGTGGTAGTCGGACGTAAGTCACCCTTCTCGCTCTATGATGAAGGTTTGGCCACATATGCCGAGGGGGATGAGTTCGATCACGACGCCGCCAGAGGTTTCATCTACTGTTGGGGACTTCCTAATAAAACCGTTGCCAGGGTACAAAGAAGGGATGAAAATGGCCAATAAGGCTCTTTGGTCGGGACGTTTCGAAAAGGAGATGGATGAAGATGTGCTCGCCTTCACCTCCTCCATGGATGTAGATTCACGCTTGGCATTCTATGATGTCATGGGCTCGATAGCTCATGTTAAAATGCTTGGTGAGAGAGGTATATTGCCTCAAGATGATGTAACACTCATAACAGATGGGCTTAAAACAATCCTTCAAGAGATTCTGGATGAGCGGATGGAGTTGGAGAAAAGCGTCGAAGATATCCATACCAATATCGAGACCAGACTCACTGAAATCATCGGGCAAAGCGGCGGGAAACTACATACAGGTCGCAGCCGTAACGATCAGGTAGCCACTGATTTTCGTATGTATCTTCGTGACCGTGTTCTTGAGATTGTAAAAAACGTAAATGACCTTCAGAGGGCACTGATGGCCATCGCTGAGCGCGGGAAGAACAGCATAATGCCCGGTTACACACACATGCAACACGCCCAGCCAGTTTCTCTCGGTTTTCACATGATGGCCCACACATTCCGCCTTGATAGGGATGGAGACCGCTTCATGGAAGCGTTTAAACGTATCAATATGTGCCCTCTTGGGTCGGCAGCCCTTGCGGGAACCACGTACCCAATAGATAGACGTCTGACATCGGACATGCTTGGTTTCAACTCTCCCACACCCAATGCAATGGACTCGGTAAGCGACCGCGATTTTGTTCTTGACGTCATATATTGTTGCAGTACCGTGGCGTTACACCTCTCTTCACTATGCGAAGAGCTAATTATTTGGTCCTCCCCAGAGTTCGGTTTTGTAGAGATGGATGATACATACTCGACAGGTTCTTCCATAATGCCTCAGAAGAAGAACCCAGACATAGCCGAGCTGGTTCGTGGTAGGACGGGACGTGTAACAGGATCTCTCATCCAACTTATGACAATAGTGAAATCTTTGCCAATGGCCTACAATCGCGATCTCCAAGAAGACAAAGAGCCAGCAATGAGAGCCGTAGAGACCGTACTTTCCTACCTAATAATGAGCGAGCGGATGGTATCAACTTTAAAGTTCAACACTGACCGGATGCGGGCTATGACTGAAATAGGATTCATAAATGCTACTGATTTAGCAGACTACCTGGTAATGAAGGGAGCACCATTCCGCAAGGCACATGAAGTCGTGGCTGGTATGGTAAAGGCCTGCATCGAGTCGAAAAGGAACTTAACAGATATGACCTTAGAAGAGATGAGGTCTTATTCCGAGCTCATTGAAGAAGATGTATTTGAGGCGATAGACCTTGACAACTGCGTCAGACGCCGTTGCTCATATGGAGGTACATCACCGCGCTGTGTAGAGATCCAAATCACAGAGTGTATAGACACGGTTATTAGAAGGGAAAGCCTCATAGAGGATGCGAAAAAGAAGATCGAGTCCTCATGGGAGAGACTTCTTGCCTAGCGGTCACCGCCAATAGTGTTGTACTCCAAACGGTGTTGCACACCTGCAGCTTCAAGCATAATACTGATTTTTTCACTTATACGGGTGATATCAGTCGGTCTAGATGACCCCTTTATGTAGAACTCCTTCCTATCCAATGGAAAAATCAATCTCATACGGCCCCTTCTATTATAGCCCTCAGGTTTGATGTTTCGCTCCAGGTCACGGACGTTCAATTCGATGAACATCTGCATAACTTCTTCATCCTCTGGAAACTGATCTGTTTCCTTCAAAAGTAAAGAGAGGATATCTGGAAAGACATTGGTAAGATGTTTGTAATCTGAATCACCAGTAAGAACAAAATGACAACTCGTAGCTTTCATCATATCTTTTGAATTCTTGATGCCTATTTAAACATAATGCAAGAGAGGTTTAAATTTTTATGAGAAAACCGCAACGATGACCATATTAACCCCGGCAACATTAGAGGATATATGTATCGGGCCCTCACCATAGCTGGTTCGGACTCTGTGGGAGGAGCGGGGGTCCAGGCAGATCTCAAGGCGTTTGCGTCCTTGGGCGTCCATGGCTGCTCTGCAATTACCGCTCTCACCGCTCAGAACACTGTCAGCGTTGATCGCATCGAAACGGTATCAGTTGATATGATACGGGCTCAGCTCAAAAGCGTCCTAGATGATGTGGAGATTGGCGCCGCCAAAACTGGCATG
This sequence comes from Candidatus Methanomethylophilaceae archaeon, assembly GCA_013329105.1. Classification (GTDB taxonomy): domain Archaea; phylum Thermoplasmatota; class Thermoplasmata; order Methanomassiliicoccales; family Methanomethylophilaceae; genus UBA9915; species UBA9915 sp9915u. The sequence continues at coordinate 2,554 of DUKW01000143.1, forward strand.
CTTTTTTCACCAGAGATAGTTGATGTTGTCCTGGAGACATTCACTGACCTCGACATACCTCTGGTGGTTGACCCTGTCATGGTGGCAGGAGTGGGAGATAGCCTGAGCTCTGAGGGCCTTACCGAAGCTCTCCGATCTCGTCTTGTGCCTGTATGTACCCTTGTGACTCCAAATTTATATGAGGCTGAGGTTTTGGCAAATACAAAGATCCTAAACGAAGATGACGCTATGCGTGCCTGCGAGATCATTGGTCGCGAAGGCAACGGGGTATATCTAAAGGGGGGGCATATGGATTCTGAGATGGTGGTCGACATGTTATACTATGGTTCAGAGTTTCTGAGGTTCCAATATCCCAGACTGCCCCCTGCGGGGCATGGTGGAGGCTGTACACTATCTGCATTTATAACAGGATACTTAGCTAAAGGAAATGACCTAATAAGCGCCGTTAGATCCGCAAGAGAGGACATACAATCTTCAATAGCCACCATGTACACCGTTGGTAGAGGCGTTAAGGTAACCAATCCTATGATAGCAATTCAAAGAGCCGCCGAGGCAATAGACGTAGTTGAAGAAGTCTCACGATATGCTCGTTCTTTGATACATTTTCTTCCACCGGAGTGGATACCTGAAAAAGGTTGTGATCTTGCCTTTGCCCTGCCGGTCGCCAGGGGACCGCATGATGTGGCTCTCCTAGAAACAAGAATAGTAAAGGTTCATGACGAGCCTTGGATGGGGCGGGGCGTCACTTTTGGCGAGGATGGGGACTTTGCGAACATAGTTCTTTCTGCAATGCGCCATGACCCTAAAATGAGAGCTGCCATGAGCGTACGGTTTGACAGGTCTCTCATCGACACCATAGAAGAAATGGGTCTAACGATCTCACCTTTATCCAAAATATATGATGAAGGCGTAGAGAACACCGATATATTCTACAGAAAATCAGAATATGAAGAGGACCTTCCAGATGTCGTCTTTGAGTACGATAAGCCTGGAAAAGAGTCTATAATAGTCATATTAGGCCATACTCCTGGTGATGTATTTAATAAGATATCATTGTTGCTCTGAGGTGCCATATGCGTATAGCGATGCCAACTGACAGTTATTTACCCACCCGAGACGGTGTGGTGACCTCTGTAATCAGCGCCAAACAGTCATTAGAAGCCTTGGGACATGAGGTCATCGTAGTTGCCCCTGACCCAGGAGAGGGTGCTAGGGAAGATGGCACCATTTATTTTCCTTCTCGTTCCTTCCGCTCTTATCCCGGATACTTTGTCCCGATATACCCATCCAATAAGATAGAGACAATCCGCGAACTAAATGTTGACATTATCCACTCGCAGGGACAGTTGACTATGGCTGTCAGAAGTATGTTAGCAGGTAGAGAGCTAAAACTTCCTGTTGTGATATCCTTCCACACAATGGTAACCGAAGCTATGCAATATTACTCCCCCATACCGCTCAATATAGAGATTGCAGAGAAACTCTTTTGGATATACTTTCGCTACCTTCTAAATCATGCTGATGCTGTCATTGCACCCACAGAAGCCATAAAAAAGGAGCTTCTATCTAGAGCTCCGGCCATAAAGAGAATCGAGGTCATTCCTACGGGTATAGATACAAAACGATTCAATCCTTCTCTTGACGGCACGATAATAAGGGAAAGATATAGTCTCGATGGGTATAGAGTCGTGTTACACGTTGGAAGAATCTCATTTGAGAAGAACATCGGGACCGTGATAAGGGCGCTCAAATATCTGCCGGAAGACGTAATATTGTTGCTAGTAGGCACCGGCCCCGCCATGGAAAATATGAAAATGCTCGCAGAGGAGCTGGGTATCAGCGACCGTGTGGTGTTTACAGGCTTCGTTCCGGATACCGAGATTCCCTTGTATTATGCTGCTGCAGATACACTGGTAATCGCCTCAAAATTCGAGACTCAGGGACTGGTGGTCTTGGAAGCAATGGGATGTGGCACACCAGTTGCCGCAATAGGATATCGCGCCTTGAAGGATACGATAGAAAACGGAGTTAATGGTTACCTCTTTGAGGATGATCCCCTAAGCTGCGCCCGTGCTGTGACTGCTTGTCTTGAGGCTGATGGAGAGATGAAAAGAGCGGCACGTAGGACGGCAGAGAGATACTCTATGGAGACGAGCGCAGAAAGGATGGTTAGTCTCTATGAAGACGCAATTGAGATCAAGAGGCGCCGTCTGAAGGGGAGAAATTAATGGAGTTTTTTGATATCGGCCAGATAATATACGACATCTTTGGCCCATATGGTTGGTGGGGCATCCTTCTCTGTGTCTTGCTGATCTTCATCATAGATTCCATGATATTTCCTACGTTGCCAGAACTCTTCACGGTCATCGCCTTCATGTACTCCCCCTCACTTGAGTGGGCACTGGCCATACTCCTAACCCTTGTGGTGGGAGAATTTCTGGGTATGACGACACTTTTTCTGATAGTGGAAAGAATCCATGTGCCTAAGAAGATCCAAATGATAGCTAGCCGTTATGTGAATTTCCTGATAATCGGAGATGAGAAGATCCTCCTGGTGAACAGAATTGCCCCAATGATACCTTTCGCTGGGGCATTTGTGAGTATTATCGATAGTTGGACCTATCGGAAAGCGGTCTTCTATTTGGCCACGGGGGCCGCCTTGAAATACGGCGTGATACTTGCCATGAGTGGCTTCTTCTATACTGTATTCAGTGGCCCCACCGCACAAAGGATAACCCTGACCTTTGTTATTTCAATTATAATCATCAGCTTCCTGTTCAGCTACTACAAGAAAAAGAACAGAAAAGAGGGAAAAACAAATGAAGATAGTGCATGTTAATCCGTACTTTTACCCATACCGCGGAGGCATAGAGCACCGAATCCATTCGGTATGCTCTGTGCTGGGAAGGAATAATGAGGTGACCGTCGTCACCTCTCGCCTTCCTGGTACCAACCCTCATGAGGATATGGGTGCATATGACATAATAAGACTGGAGTCTAAATTTTATGGAAACTATAATCCTCCCTATGTGGTTTCAAAAGGATTGAAAGAAACTCTCGATGAACTCAGTCCCGATATTGTGGATTTCCATTATCGTTGGGCGCCATCGTACACCAGAGCCATGGCGTCATACAAAGGAAAAAAAGTATTCACATGGCATAATAGCTAGGGAGAGGGAGAGGGCCCTTTAAAAAGAACCGCCTCCATCATAAACGACCGGCTGTTCCTTAAGCGATTGAAGGATTATGATGCATTTACGTGCATCAGTGGGTATATAAGAGATCAGCTTCTCTCCTTAAAGATTTCATCAGATAAGCTGCACGTCATTGAAAATGGGGTCTATTTACCGAGTCAGGTCTCTGGTAAGGAAGATGGTTTCATTCTTTTCGTCGGACGTTTGGTGGCTACCAAGGGAGTGAACTATCTTCTACAGGCCATGAAAGACATCGACGCCCCCCTAAAGATATGCGGAAAAGGCCCAGAAACAGATCGGTTAAAATCTCTAGCTACAGAACTGGGTGTGGATGATAAGGTGGATTTTTTGGGTTATGTGAGCGATGAGGAACGGGACAGGCTCCTTGATCGCTGCACTCTTTATGTTATGCCATCCACTTTCGAGGCTTACGGCATAGCGGTCGCAGAGGCCATGGCACACCGTAAAGCGGTCGTATGCAGTAACGTGGGAGGCCTCCCTGAAGTAGTCCGTGACAGTGGAGTACTGGTGCCTCCCAGAGACCCAAAACGACTGGCGGAGGCCATAAACTATCTGCTTGAGAGTCAAGAAGAGCGTCAGCGCCTTGGAGAGAGAGCCGCAAAGCTGGCAGAGGAATATAGCTGGGATAATGTGGGCCTTCGTACACTGAAGCTTTACCAATCGCTTTAACTCAATATTTTGTTGAGTGTTATTTTAAAAGTGAGGTTTTGGCCTATCCTTTCTTCCGCATACTTGAAATGCATAACATCACGATCCACATAGCTGATAAAGAATGACTTCCCGTCAGCGTCCACACCGCAGACGTTGTTAGCACTTTCTGGTCCTAGCAGATTCTTTATGGTTATCGTCTCCGGACTCGTCTCCGGACCTACAGAGACGACCTCTACATACCACCCTTCGTGGTAGGCCTCACCATACGACCAGTATTTTTCACCTTTAGAAGGAAGATTGATAATACTGACCTCATCGAGATCAGGGTCATAATGATTAACCCAGACATCCCAAGCGTATATGGGATGGGTCACACAGAGGCCACAGGCAGCTGGCTCCCCGTAAAACGATTCGAACTCCGATAGATTCATTGTCTGCCGCATTGGGATATTCTGAACAAGGTCGTATACTACCAGCTGGCTATCTGGAATCAGGCCATATGCCTCAGCGGCAGGTATGATCACGGTGACCTCTTCACCCACAGCCAAGCCGATGACGGCCCTCTCAAAACCAGAGAGAAGAGTGTTACTGCCTATCGTGAATTTCAAGGGTTGATACTCTGACTCGCTCTTCAACGTGAAACTGAAGCTTTTTTGGATACTGTTGTTGGATGCTACTGACCAAAGCGATGTGTCAAACACCATACCGTTATCGTAATAACCGATATAGTCTACAGAGACTGTGTCGCCTTCGGCAGCCGTACGTATTCCTTCTACCGGCTTACTCAGACTGTCAGCTACAGCTAGCCCTGCCACTATCAACAGACATGTCACAAACACCGCTGCAGATATCAAGACAGGAGAGTCCACAGCATTCTTATTGAATTTAAGGGAACTCCCTCTCCTCATCAGCGCCATTTAACATAAAGATGATATAAAATCCCTTCCATATGTACGAGACCGCTTTCGACACAACACTACAACCAATTTAAATATCTGAGTCTGATTTTCTGGGAGATCCCATGCGAGTGCTTTACATCCATGCTGATTTCATGGAGTTTGAATCAAAGAAAAAGACCCCAGCGGCTGAAGATGTTCCTGCGCAGATGCATAACGGGCGCATGGAAGAGGTCCTTGTGGTATTCATAACCGTAGAAAGTTCTGATAAAGATTCCTTTGATGAGCTCAGCAACGAAGCGGTACAGGATATTGTTGAAACTGCCAAGAAGGTAGGCGCAGAAAGAGTCATGCTCTATCCATACGCCCACCTGAGCAATGATCTGGCTCCCCCCAAAGATGCTATTAATATACTACGTGCAATTGAGGAGGGCGTAGCCACATCTGGCATGGAAGTGGCTAGGGCACCTTTTGGTTGGTACAAAGCATTCCATATCCGGTGCAAAGGTCACCCCTTATCCGAGCTGTCCCGCGATTTCAAGGGTAGACCGAGCAAAGAGGAGAGAGGGGCAGAGGGTACCTTCATTATACTTACACCAGAGGGCGAAGAGATAGCAGTAGAGGATTACAAAGGCGGAAGCGAATGTTTCCGTGAGATGGTTGATAAAGAAGCCCTTAAAAAAGAAGGAATGGTCATCTCAGAAGAGCCAAAATATCTTCGCTTATGCCGTAAGTTCGGAATACAATGGGAAGCTATGAGCGATGTGGGCCATATGGCCTTTAACCCTGGTGGTGCCCTTATGTTTGACCTTGTAGCTGATTACGCCACCGCCATTGTGAACGATCTAGATCTGCCGATATATATGGTCAAAGGCACTAATATGTTCTCCCTTGATGAAGAACCGGTAAGAGAACACGCAGAACTCTTTGGAGATAGACTCTATACAGTTGATACTGGGAAACAGCGCTTTGTATTACGATATGCCGCCTGTCATCAGCAGTTCGCCATGATGCGCAACTGGAACATCAGTTATCGCCACCTCCCGTTCGGAGCGTTTGAAGTAGCAGACTCCTACCGACTGGAGCAGTCCGGTGAAACCATGCTGTGTTTTCGTACCAGACGCCTAAACATGCCGGACTTGCACGTTTTGTGCCGAGATATGCCTGAAGCCCAGGAACGATTCGTCGCCCTAGATGAACGGATAGTGGCGGAGATGGCCGCACTGGGAAGGGAATATGAGCTTCTTATTAATCTCTCATCAAAACAGGCTTATGAAGACAACAAAGACATGATTCTCCGCCTGTTAGAAAAACACCAACGTCCGGCGCTTCTCCACTTCTACCCCGAGGGGACCAACTACTACTGGACAATCAATATAGAATATCACATCCTGGATCAGATGAAAAGGGCAAGGGAGATAGGAACCGTTCAGATTGATGTCGGCAACGCAAAGCGTTTTGGCATAACGTATGCGGGAAAGGAGGCTGAGAGGCATTATCCGATCATATTGCATACCGCTGTGATCGGCACAATAGAGCGTTACCTATACACACTTTTTGACAGCGCCGTCCAGATAGAAAGTGAAGGCAAGGTTGGGTATCTCCCAACATGGATCACCCCCGAGCAGATACGTCTTTTACCTGTGAGCGGATCACATGTCGAGAGGGCTTCAGAGATAGCCGACCGACTGGAATCATTCGGTATAAGAGTGAGCATCGACGACAGCGATTCCACTGTAGGAAAAAAGGTGCGCCGCGCCAAACAAGATTGGTGTTCCTACGTTGCTGTGATCGGCGATAAAGAGCTGAGCAGTGGTGTGCTCAATGTCTACGTTAGATCCAGTGATTCCGACGAGAAGATGACCGCTGATGCCTTAGGAGAGAGGATCGCCGCAGAGATCAAAGGTAAACCATTCCGAAGAATGTACATGCCCAGGGAACTCTCTCGCAGAGTAGATTTCTGAGTTGCACAGCTCTAATCCCCACAATCTGGACTCAATCTCAATGACGGGGTGGCACCTTAAGATTAAAAAGGGAAATTGTTTCAATGTCGCAACTGCTGGATGACAAAGTCCGTTACCTCTGATGTCCTTAGACTTCCCCCAAGATCGGGCGTGGTGGCATTCTGCTGCAGTGAGACGGTCAGGGCGCTTTCCAGCATCTCAGCCTCGCCGGCGTATCCCAAGTGGTCTAACATCATCTTCGCAGCCATGAGGGCGGCAAAGGGATTTGCCTTTCCTTGGCCGGCTATATCCGGTGCCGATCCATGAATGGGCTCAAACATACTCACCCCGTTGGGATTTATATTCCCTGAGGCGCCCATGCCCAATCCCCCACCCAGCTGAGCCCCTAAGTCAGTGAGTATGTCACCGAAAAGATTGGGGACAGCTATGGTCCCAAAGGTGTGTGGTCTGATCAACATTGCCATAGCCATGGCATCCACGTACATGTACTCCATCTCTATCCCTTTGTCATCCGCTTTTTCTTGGAAAATAGTGCGTTGCATACCATACATGGAGGGACAAACATTGGCTTTGTCTACCAATGTTACCCTATGATGGCCATGAGCAATGGCATACTCTATTGCATATTCAGCGAAGCGTTCCACACCTTTCCGCGAGAGGACACCTATCTCGAAACCGAACTCATCCTCAGGCTCTGCCTTAGCCTTCAGAGAGAGATCGAGTCTGTATAGACCACGCCTGATCGTCATATCTTGTTCCATGGCCCCTGGTGTCAAGTTGCCACCAGCCCCAATGTAAAAGTCTTCAGTGTTCTCTCTCAAAAAATGCATGTTGAAATCAAAGTGCTTTTTCAGAGGTACATATGGATGCCATGACCGTACTGGACGGAGATTAATATATTGATCGAAACGGGCCCTCATGGCCAAAAGGATGCCTTTTTCAAGAATGCCGGGGCGCACTCGGGGATCGCCTATAGCTCCGAAATATATCGCGTCCTTTTTCGAGAGCGCGTCATATTCCTCGTCCGTAATCAATATTCCATTGCGAAGATAGCGTTCTGAACCTATCTCAAAATATTCGGCTTCAAAGGAGAAAGACGATATTTCCGATATTGCCTCCAAGACACGGATGCCTTCCGCAATTACCTCTGGCCCTATACCGTCACCGGGTATGATTGCTAATGACCTCAAAACCGCCCCTCCCGGATAAGTTCTAATAAGCCTCCAGAAGATACGAGCTCACTTATGAATTCTGGATACTGCTGGAAATCGAACTCCATACCATTACTCAAGTTTATCAGTTTACCCTCTTTGGGGCGGACCTCTAGCAGATCGCCTTCACTGACATCGGCCGAACATTCTATAAGAAGAAGCCCTACGTTCAACGAGTTTCGGAAAAATATTCTGGCGAACGACTCTGCTACCACACATGAAATCCCTGCCTGCAGCAAAGAGCGGGGCGCATGTTCGCGAGATGAACCGCAACCAAAGTTCCTCCCAGCAACAATAATATCTCCTTTCTGAACTGCCTGAGCCATACCTGGTCTTACCTTTTCAAATATAAATTCGTTCAAGTGATCAAGGTTTTCGGCGACCAACCTTTCCGCCGGTATGATTTGATCTGTATCAACATGGTCTCCAAAACACCATGCCTTTCCCTTCAATACATCCATTCAGATCTCCTCCAGATTATCTGGTGTTATTATCCGTCCTGCAACTGCCGATGCCGCTACCACAGCCGGACCTGCCAGATAGACTTCTGAATCCTTGTGTCCCATCCTACCTATGAAATTACGATTGGTCGAGGCTACGCACCTCTCGCCAGCAGCGAGAATACCCATATGGCCTCCCAGACAGGCACCACATGTAGGACCTGAAACAAAAGCCCCCGCCTCGATGAATAAAGATATCAAACCCTCATCCAATGCTTGACGGTACACAGTCATGGAGGCTGGAACGACAATGAAACGAACGTTCGGATGCACTTTGCGGCCTTTAATCACCTCAGCAGCTATCCGGAGGTCCTCAATCCTTCCGTTGGTACACGATCCCAACCATGCCTGATCTATAGCAACGTCGGCCTCCCTTACCGGCCGGCCGTTTTCGGGAAGATGCGGGAACGCGACCATCGGCTCGATCTCACCTAGATCATAGTGCAACATCTGGCAGTACTCCGCATCCTCGTCAGCATAGTACCGCTCATATTTCCCACGCACACGGTCTTTTATGTATTCCTCCGTCAGCTCATCACATGGAAATATGCCAGCTTTGCCACCGGCCTCTATAGCCATATTGGCAACGGTGAGTCGATCGCTAACGCTGATACTGGCCAAACCTTCGCCTGAGAATTCAATGGCTTTGTATGTTGCGCCATCGACACCGATGTCCGTTATCATACGTATCGCTAGGTCTTTGCCACCCACTCCTTTCCGAAAGCTTCCTGTCAATTCAACCTTGATGCTCTCCGGAACCTTGAACCAAAGACGACCAGTGGCAAAGACCGCTGCTGCCTCAGTAGAGCCAACACCTGTAGAGAAGGCACCCAGCCCACCATAAGTACAGGTATGCGAGTCGGCACCTACTATTAGTCGACCGGGCGCGGCAAAGCCCTCGTCTATCATCAGTTGATGGCATACCCCGCTTCTGCCGACCTCAAAGTAGTTGGCTATTTGCCACCTACGGGCGAACTCACGCATCTCCTTTGCCTGCTCTGCAGATGCTACATCTTTGTTTGGAACATAATGGTCCGGGATCAAAACAATCTTATCTTTTTGAGGCTCCATACTCAATCCTTCGAATTCACGAAAAGCGATGGGGCCTGTGACATCATTGACCATCACATAATCCACATTAGCCTTCACAATCTGGCCGGAATAAGCGTCCACGCCCGACTTTGCCGAGAGTATCTTCTCTGCTATTGTTTTACCTCTATCCATCCTTAAACCTCTTTCCTGATTATCGAATAACGACGGTTAATGGCTTCAACAGTGGCATCGACAGATGTCTGGACTATGTCCGTACCTATCCCCTTACCTACATAAAGCCTACCAGTACCATTGCTGTCACGTAACAGTACCGTTACCTCAGCCAGCGAATCGCTGCCACCGGTAATGGCACTGAGACGATACTCCTCGAGAAGCAGGTTCTCATCGACTGCGGTTCGGAGAGCTTTGATGGCCGCATCCACGGGACCGACACCTATCTGGGAGACGGTATTGCTATCTCCATCGATCTCCACGGTAACCGTGGCAGTGGGTGTTATACCCTTCCCTGTGAATACGGCAAACTCTTTCAGCTTTACCCTCTCCTCATGGTCTTGACGGGAGATTATGTGATCGGTAAGGGCTATGAGCTCAGCGTCGTCAACATGCTTCCCACTTTCAGCCAATTCCTTTATTCGCTGGACGATCTCTGGTATGTATTCATCGGGTACCTCCACACCCAATTCACGGAGCTTGTCACGAACGCTATGTGCTCCCGAGTGCTTACCCATGACTATGGCGCGTGACATCCCTACCAGTTCAGGACCAAAGGCTTCGTATGTCGACGCGTGTCCCGTTATCCCATGAACATGGATGCCCGATTCATGCGAAAAGGCGTTGTTTCCTACTATCGCCTTATTATTGGGTATGGGGTAACCAGTGATACGCGACACCGTTTTGCATACCTGACCGATCTTGGACATCGCCAGAGGCTCTACGCCGAAGAAGGCGAGGAGATCCATGGCAACCTCCTCCAGGGCAGCGTTGCCTGCCCTCTCACCGAGGCCGTTGACACAAACATGTATCTGCTTGGCCCCAGCAAGGACGGCCGTTATGCTGTTTGCCACGGCCAAACCGAGATCGTCATGACAATGAACAGAGAGAGGAACGTGTGTCACTTTCATGAGCTCTGTAATGAGGAGGTTCATGGCCTCAGGGGCAATTACCCCTACAGTGTCTGGAACATTTATGACATCAACCCCTGCCTCCTGCACAGCTATATGCATCTCCTTAAGGAAGGAAAGGTCGGTACGTGTAGCGTCCTCACAAGAAAACTCTACCGTCACACCATGATCCTTTGCGTACTCCACCGTGGAGACGGCGCGCTCCATGACCTCTTCGCGGGTCATCTTAAGTTTATATTTCAGATGAATGTCAGAAGTTGCTATGAACACATGGATATAATCCAAATCACAGGAGAGGGCTGCATCTATGTCGTTTTTGTTAGCTCGTGCGAGGCCGCATACCCTGGCATTAAGACCCCGATTGACTATAGACCTCACTGCCTCCCTTTCTCCTTCACTAGTAGCTGGAAAACCTGCCTCCAAAACATGCACGCCCAGCTCATCGAGCAGCTCGGCTATGCGCAATTTATCCTCTTTAGAAAGTGCTATACCTGGCGTCTGCTCACCGTCACGCAGGGTGGTGTCAAAGATTTTCACCTCCCCCACTTTTCGATCCTTAAGTGCCATTTGGTTGAAATGACTGGTGTAGATCTTTCTGCGCTCTGCCATTTCATGGGCGCTTTCACTATCGACTTGCCGTGCTTTCAAAAAACCACCTCAAGCCACTTTGATGGAGCAATTGCTCTACGATTATAGTAGCAAAATCTCAGAGATATCGTAGATAGCAACCATAGGGACTTCCTCTTAGTGGCTGATGAAGATATTTTTTCACGATATTTAAAGTGTTGTGTAAAGAATGATTTTTAGGCAGAAGCAGGGGCGGAGTAAGGATATATTCTCGGAGGCACTGTGCAAACATATCGTCACACTCCTCCCCTGCGTCCAGGCGCGGGAAGGCCACGAGCGGGACTTCTTGTGTCAGTCACTAAACCCGACGACCTTCACAGCGCATAAAATCCTAAGATAAATGTCATACTTAAAGGTTAGTAAACATAACAAAAGTATAGAACCTCTTGTGTAATATTCATAGACTGAAAGAACTTTCTCATCATACAGTAATACCAACTCATTAGTAGATGACATTCTCAAGCGCATTTTGAAGGAAAAGGGAAATCTTAGTAATAGGTTGACGACTATTCCTGTGATCACGTCACTGATCTCAAGGAGATCGCGAAGGAGACTCAATAATGGTCAACGATCACTGGAGAGACCTGCCTGCAGGACCTGATGTGCCTCATGTGGTTTATGCAGCGATAGAAATCCCCAAAGGCGGCAGGAATAAGTTCGAATATAATAAGGAATTCGGCACCTATGTTCTGAGCCGTGTACTCCAAAGCCCGATGCACTATCCTGGGGAGTATGGCTTCATACCAAGAACCTACTATGATGATGCGGATCCGCTAGACATAATAGTGCTGATGGAGGAGAAAACATTTACAGGTTGCATAATCGAAGCAAGACCGGTAGGACTTCTCCTTATGGATGACAGCGGCGAAGAGGATGACAAGGTGTTAGCCGTACCGGCAAATGACCACCGATTTGACCATATCCGTGATATCAACGATGTACCTGACTATACAAAAAAGGAGATAATGCACTTCTTCGCCACCTATAAAGACCTTGAAAAGGATAAGAAAGTGATTGTAAAGGGATGGCGTGACCGAAAAACCGCACTGGATGCGGTTGAACATTCAATTAAGCTTTATAAAGATACGTTTGGGGATTAAACCCCACGGCGCGGTCCCCATATTATTTTTTGCAGCTGTGGCAAAACCCTCACATCAAGACGCCTGAAAAGTATCTCTTCTACCAGAGGCTCCATATCCATCCCCCCAACCGGTGAAAAGATTGCCTCACAACAGGGTTTATAACTCTCCAACACAGAAAGAGCGAACTCCAGGTCATAGCCGTCATTGACTATAAACTTCAACTGGTCTTTGGGCTTAAGACGGTGGATGTTGTCCATGTCCATACGATTGGTCATCCCTGAAGAGGGACATTTTATATCCATGCTGACAGTAACAAGAGGGTGATCTGGGAGGGTGCTTATATCTAAAGAGCCATTAGTCTCTACCACGACTTCCTTCCCTTCAGCCACAAGAGCTCTTACCAACTCGGGCAACTCATCTTGAAGAAGCGGTTCACCCCCTGTAAGGCATATCAGCTTATATTCCTTACAGGCCTTAAAGACCTCTGAACGGTCCATTTCCTCTCCTTCTACGGCCGCATAACGCGTATCACACCACAAACAGTCGAGGTTGCAGCCACCGAAACGGACAAAGAATGTCGGTCTGCCGATGTGTTTCCCCTCTCCCTGCAAAGAATAGAACATCTCCACGACATTCACTCTATCACCTCATATTCAATCTCATCTTCATAGCCAGCCTCTGCGAATCCTCTCAGACGAAGCCTGCATGAATCACAGGTACCACAGGCCTTCTCGCCACCCCGGTAGCACGACCATGTCAGCCCTAACGGTGCTCCCAGTTCCTTTCCGAGAGAAACAATCTCTCCCTTACTCAGAAAGAGAATAGGAGTTTCCACCGATATTGGCTTACCTTCTACACCCGCTTTCGTTCCCACCGCCAACATATCTTCATATGCCTGAAAGAATTCAGCACGGCAGTCTGGATAACCTGAATAATCGACAGAGTTCGCTCCTATATAGATGGAGTGGGCGTTGACACTCTCGCATATTCCCGCCGCAACGCTAAGAAGTATTATGTTACGGGCTGGCACATAAGTGTTGGGTATGATCTCACTCATTTCATCTTCGTGCCTTCTAGAGGGTATCTCTTGGTCATTACATATGAGCGAGCTGCGAAGGAATGAAAGATCCAGGTCGATTATTTGGTGCGATACGCCGTAATGGTCGGCCACCGCCTTGGCCGATCTCAATTCACGGGAATGTTTCTGACCGTAACGGAAACTTACTGCTAGCGGATGTCGACCCTCTTCTATTGCATATGCTAGAACAACGGTCGAATCCAGACCCCCGGAGAGAAGTACCACTGAATCCGCTACCACAGAGTCCATCATTATAACACCCTCCTTGCCCAGGCTGTCTGGCCCCTCTCCTCATCTAAACCGAGAGATATGGCTGTTACATTGGACGGAAGCTCGACATCCTCGATGATGCCATCCAATATCATCGCTGCCATCTCTTCCGCAGTAGTATGCTCCACATCGAGTATCACCACATCCTCTAGGGGAAAAACATACCGTTTACCTCCGCTTATGACAGTAACCTCTTCTCCAATCTCAAGGGAAGCCTCCTTTGAGTTCCCAGGGAGAAGAACACGGTGGTCTAAGATATTGACCACTTGCCGCAGTGCACGTTTTAGCACGACAAAATCCATTATCATACCGTCAGAGCCTATCTCTCCCTCTAAAGATAATCTAATTATGTAAGAGTGCCCGTGTAATCTGGCGCACTTTTCATGTCCAGTTATAAAGTGACATGCCGAAAAACGTATTCCGGAATGAGCTCCGTCTATCTCTATTCTCATCGTATTGCCTTCCTCGCCAATCTGTATGCAAGCGCTATGGAGTCTGTGTAATCCTCTTTGGCTCTTGAAGTATCTATAAAAACCTTGTCTAGGTTCAAGACGGGCGCCCCCAGCGCCTTGGCTCCCCCCAAAAAATGCAATGTCCTGAATATCACGTTACCGATGATTCCGTCAGGAGCGAGTATGACGTCATGGTCTTTAATGGCAGATTCAATAGTTATCTGTACATGTTCGGCATCTATACCTATATCATGTAAACGCGCACACGTCTCAAGGGCCTCATCAATGCTTATGTCGACATTTCTGTCTCTCCCTCTATCCGACTCGCGGCCTCCTGACATCACGCCTACCCGACCGATACCTCCAAGAGAGACCATGAGACGGGAGGCATTAATGGCGATCTCTACCTTCTCTTCGACGGTGCGCCCTTCATCAATACCAACCGGGGCTAATAGGAAGACCCCCCCATGTTGTGGCTCCATCACCGCCGCCCTCTGCAACGAGTTTATACCAAAGAGCTCCTTCAACGAAGCCATTACCTCGTTAGATGACATGTCACCTCTAACGGCGGCATCGATAATACCATCACGCAGGTCCTCACACAACTTCTCTGGGTCATTATATACGCTAATCTTACCGAAACGAGCTGATGCAATAGCGCTGTATTCCGATTTGGCGCTCTCATGGGAGCGCCCAATTCCAATCCGTAACGGTCTATCAACTTCTAGACCTAATATTAGATCTGAGGTTAGCATCGAATATGTAATCACTTAACCATATCTATAACTGATGTGAGAAGACCATGACGGAGGCTAAATCTATATTATAGGAACGGAGGAAATGCCGGCAGAGCCTCTTCCGTTAGTAAATATGTTGCATTTCTGCTAATGCGCCCCGGAGAACCAACAGCCGGAGTCCAACCGAAGGCTGGCAGGTTGACGGGGCGCATTGGTGATTGGAAGCGACTTAATAGCGTCGGGTGCAACCGAATCAAGATTATCAGGTATGTCAGCTGTTGCATTGCTTGATTATAAGCGCTCTTATCAGTCTTCCCTAGAAGGCACAATTATGACTTCCCTTACATTTTGCTGATGTCAACGAAACATTACCGTGCAACACCTTTCCGAGGTATGTGCCTTCTCCGTTCGCGTTCACAATCAAATTCAGGACCCTTACCACAACAGAAATTTAATTAATGATGACAGACAGGGCAGTCCTCCGCACGTCTGACCTCAAAAGTCTGAAAGGAATAATCAGACAGATCGATCAAGAGCATTTTCCCTGTGAGCGGAGGGAAACGCTCCAATAAGACCCGAAT
>DUKW01000172.1 GCA_013329105.1 Candidatus Methanomethylophilaceae archaeon
GCGCCACCAGAGCTGTGACTATAGACATCAACATAACGACTGTGTACATATCATGCGACATGGCACCGGAGGTCAGACCTATGGCAGCGACTATGATACCTACCTCACCACGGGGAATCATACCTATACCTACGATGTCGGCAGAATCCTTTTCAAGAGACTTGTCACTGATGCGCACTCCTGCGTAACAACCATAATACTTTCCGATGATTGCCAGTATTATAGTCACTATTGCTAGTGGTATAACATCTACGAAACCGGAAAGTTCCACGCGCATACCTACGAACACAAAGAAGAATGGCAACAGGAACTCAGTAAGACCTTCAAAGCGCTCTTCTAGCCTCTGATAGCTGTACTCTGCAAATAACATGCCTGCCAGGAACGCCCCTATTATAGCCGCAAGACCTAGAACAGAGGCCAGGGCCGAAAGGAAAAGGCAAGTGAGCATTGTAAGAGGAAATGCCTGGATCTGCATGGGCCAGTTCTTGTCCTCACAATGTATGCCCTTTTCGTCTATGCGGCACATCTGATACTCTTTAACCCTCGGGACAGCATGAGATGCGATGAGCAATACCACTAAAACAAACAATATGGAAAGCGTTATTGTGATGCCGATGCTGACCAAATCCAAACCACCTGTGCCCGTTTGAGCGTCGGCGATTCCCATAACCACGGCTAAAACGACCATGGCGAGAATGTCATCTATCACCGCCGCACCAAGAATGATCTTGGATTCGATGGTGTCCATCATCGACATGTCGGCAATGGCCTTGGCGGTTATACCCACACTGGTGGCGACCATCGCTGCTCCCATGAACAAAGCATGTATCATCCATTCCGAACTTGAGTTGATATAACCGTCATAAATGAAAATCAGACCGAACCCCAGGACGAATGGCAGGACCACACCAAGTACTGCTACCATTATGGAAGACTTGCCAACTGCCTGAATCTCACCAACTTTGGTCTCCAGACCTACCTTGAAAAGAAGAAATATCACACCTAATTCAGCAAGGATGTCAAATATCTCATAATACAAACTCGGATCATCTGGGTGCCAAGTTATATTCAGGGCACTGGCAAGCGTGAAATCCCCTATAGCCAGATTGGAGATCAGTACCCCCGCTATAATCTGGCCTACCATCGCCATCATGCCGAAACGGATAAAGATTTCGCCCAGTACCCAGGCGATCATATATACCAAAAACAACTGTATAAGTACCGCCGGCAGAAGATCCATTGTTGCGATGGGAGCAAAAAGGTCTATCAGTTCTTGTCCTAGGGTATCAACAAACGACAAACCCACACCTTCCCACCGTTGATAATCAAAGAGATATTATAGTATTTTGGTTACGCTAGACGAGCGTTCCCATTATTCAGCAAACTCATCAAATGAATACACAAAAGAAATTCAAAAGAGAAATAACCATAAAGCGCGTTGTTTGGGATTTGGGTCAACAAAGCTTACTTCTCCAGCTTTTTGGAGACGGTCTCTTTGGCTTTGCCGAGCGCATTGCCGATGCCGACGACCAGTTTCTTGGTTGCCTTCCCTGCCTCTTTCGCATAATCCTTTCCTTTCTCGTCCTCTGTCATCAACCACCCTCCCAGCATTCAAAAGTCTGCGTTTGCAACCTTTTCACATCTAGACGGATCCAACCACACCATCCGACTTAGCCTGATATTTCACTCCTCAGACTCGAAACCTTCCTTGAAACTCTGGGCGCCCTTCTTCACAGACTCCTTCGCTTTGTTGAAAACGATTCCGATGCCTTTTCCCACCTTCTTAGCTGCCTTGCCTGCCTCTTTCGCTAACTCCTCGCCCTTTTCAGATATCTCAGACAGATTCACTCCTCCTTACCTTCACCCATTCTGAAGCACGATCGTAAAGTAAACAGTAAGTATTTAATATCATCCACGGACGAATTTTATATAATCCGTCATACCTTTTCCGCGAAGCTTCAAAAGCATCTCCTTAAGGTCTTCTGCTTGTCCACCGACCACCAAAACGTCTAGACATTTATGGTCTTTAAGATGAGAGTGAAGATGCGTTTTTATGATCCTTTCATTGCTGTGGAGTATCCGATCAAGGTTTGGATCCATATGTTGATTGCGGACCATAATTATTACACCCTCCACATCACCCTCAAGCTCCATCCTCTCCCTAATCTCGCCTTCCGCTAAGCGCAAACAGAGACGTATCGTCTCACTGCGGTTGCTCAACCCAAAGGCTTCCTGTAGGGCCTCAAGTGTCTCGACATTCTTATCGCCGAGAGATATGCTCACAATCGCCATTCCATCACTTCTTTCGATTTTTATTAATTTTTTAACGAATGACTATCTGAATCTTATTAACTCTATAGAAATATTTAATAAAAAGCTTTTGTCTCAAGGAAAATGGATAGTATGCATTCCAATCAGATCCCCGCCTTAATAATCTGCATCACGCTGCTCTCTAGTGCATCCACCGTCCTGATATCCAACGATACAGAAGAGGACGACCGCCTCCTTGTGGCGGTGACGCTGCCTTGGCAGAGGGAAATGGTAGAAAGGATAGGAGGGGAGCACGTAAAGGTTGCGACTATGGTGGGAGCTGCAGACGACCCCCACAGCGGAGGAGGCCTAACCCCTTCTCAGATAGTGTCAGTAGCTAAATCGGCTATATACTTCTGTGTGGGCTCAGGTGTGGAATGGGAAGAAATAAACCTACCTACTTTGAAAAATGAGATACCTTCCTTGCAAACTGTGAATTTATCAGAGAATATCGATCTTTTATCATACTGCGACCACGAGAACGGGGAGGAGCATCATCATGGAAGCGTGGATCCTCATGTATGGACGTCCATCGAGAATCTGCGGACCATGGCCCTTACCGTGAAGGATAAATTAATTGAACTCGACACAGACAACTCCCAGACATATGAACAAGGTTTCGAAGACTACGAGATGGAGCTGGACGATTTAAAGGGTGCGGCCCAAGAAGCCTTTGACGAAGTCAACACACGGGAGTTCTATGTCTGGCATTCAGCATGGCAGTACCTTGCGGAGGAATGGGACCTGACCGAGACGTCGCTGAAAGACGAATACAGCGGCCTGTCTATCGGTAAGCTCGCTAATTTCTTAAGCAATATCGGTGTCGATACGATATTTGCATCTCCTAAAGACGAAATATTTGAAAACGCGGTATTAGAAGGAATCAATGTGATATGTATCAACCCACTGGCAGAAGATTGGCTCACGGAGCTGGAAAAGTTCATTACTGAGCTATCAAACGTTCTGAGGTGTGAACATGGATGAATCTAACCCTATTGAGATTAGAGGTCTAAGCGCCGGTTACGGACACAAGATCGTCATCGAAGACATCAACATGGATCTCAGAAAGAACGATTTCTTGGCAGT
Source organism: Candidatus Methanomethylophilaceae archaeon (assembly GCA_013329105.1). GTDB lineage: Archaea > Thermoplasmatota > Thermoplasmata > Methanomassiliicoccales > Methanomethylophilaceae > UBA9915 > UBA9915 sp9915u. The sequence continues at coordinate 3,397 of DUKW01000172.1, forward strand.
CATCGGGCCAAACGGCGGGGGAAAAACCACTTTGCTCAAAGCAATCCTCGGCATCATAGAGCCGCTCTCCGGCAGCATACGCATATTCGGGGAGGAGCCCGAGAAAGGGGTAAGACGAATTGGATATGTTCCTCAGAACGGTAGTTTTGATAATCTTTATCCGGTATCGGTCTACGACGTTGTACTGATGGGTACCCGCTCCCGCAAAGGTCTCCGACCCGGGTATGGTCCCGATGAACATGCCGCAGCCGAGGAGGCTATGAAAAAAGTCAGAATCTCTGAGCTTGCCGATAGCCCCATATCAGCGCTCTCTGGCGGGCAACTGCAGAGATGCCTTTTGGCACGCGCTCTGGCCTGCGAACCGGATAT
>DUKW01000048.1 GCA_013329105.1 Candidatus Methanomethylophilaceae archaeon
GAATGCCCATCGGAATGCAGTTCGTAGCCCCTCATTGGGAGGAGGGGGCCTTATTGTACGCTGGCTTAGAATGGGAGAAGCTGTTCGAATATCATGCACCGGAGGACCGCATATGAAAATAGGACTGGAGATACACGTCCAGCTACCTACACAGAGCAAGATGTTTTGTCCCTGCCCGACAGGGGCTGTTGGTCCTAACACGGCGGTATGCCCCACCTGCCTAGGTATGCCTGGGTCCCGCCCCTCCCTGAACCGCTCCGCTTTAGAGATGGGCCTGAAGTTAGCGCAACTTTTCAAGTGCAGAATACCCGAAAAGACATGGTTTTCCCGCAAGACATATTTCTATCCGGACCTGGCAAAACACTTCCAAATCACACAGTTCGATAATCCAATAGGGGAGAACGGAGTGTTCGATTTTCGCGGAAAATCCATCAGGATAAGAAGGGTGCATTTAGAAGAAGACCCTGGTAGCATAAAAAGGGTGGGTCGCCCTGGACAGGAACTATCATTGGTGGACTATAACCGCAGCGGCATACCTTTAGTAGAGATTGTCACAGAACCCGATCTTTCAGACCCGACCGAGGCCCGCCAATTTCTCAGCGACATGCTCACGGAAATAAGACATATCATCAACCTGACTGAGGAGAGTGAGCAAAGCGTCCGAGTCGACTGCAACATCTCGGTCGGTAAGGAAAGGGTAGAGGTAAAAAACGTCACTGGCCTGAAGAATATGGAAAGGGCCCTGAAGTTTGAGGCTGTGCGGCAAAGTAAGCTATTACGTGCTCACCATCCGGTGTTGAGAGAGACCCGCCGCTATGACGAAGAAAGGAGAGTCACAGTGGCAACACGCAAAAAGGAGTTCGAAGAGGATTATGGATACATAGGCGAGCCGGATCTGGGGGTGTTTAATGTATTAGAGATCGCCGCCTCGCTGGAAGTGACGGAGACACCGTTAGCGCGTGCCAAACGTCTTGCCCGTCAATACGGTATATCCGAGACCACCTCCAGACAGATGGTTAATACCTCTATGAAACTCTGTGATCTCTTCGAAGAACTGGCTGAAAGGACTGATACAGACACAGCACTCAGATGGACTGGGACCGTAACAGCTTCATGGTCGAGTATAAAAAACATGTTAGACGAAGAGATGCGCGACTCTGTCATATCAACGGTAGAAAGGTTCCACCGCCAAGAGATCAATGATACAGAGTGTCGCTTACAGTTGGCAAAGCTTTTTGGGGAAAAGGTACAAGAACCCTCAGAGACCGGCCTTGATGAGGCAATCGAGCAAGCGATCGAACGGAATCCCGGGATATTTGAAGACTATACCAAGAACGAGCGCGCTGCCAACCGTCTGATCGGAGAGGTAATACGCGAAACAGCCGGGACGTATTCATCGCAAGAAATTGTCTTAAAGGTGAGAGAAAGACTGGAGAGAGGACGCTAAACTATTCTAAGTCTTCAGTGTCTAGATCCTCAAACTCAAAATCGTCAAAGGCCAATGACATTATCTGCAGCTCGGCGAGTTTCTCATCCTCCACTGGTGCAGGAGCACCATCCACCGGTGAGTACATCTTTTTGTTCTTTGGGAAAGCTATTACCTCACGGATGCTCTCTTTGCCGCGCATAACACTTGTCATCCGATCCACTCCCAGAGCGATACCTCCATGAGGCGGTGCGCCGTAAGAGAGTGCTTCCAGGAAAAAACCAAAGTTTTGCTCTATCTCCTCATCAGATAAACCTAGCATTGAGAAAACACATCGCTGAAGGTCTGCAGAATGGTTCCTTATGGATCCGCTGCCCAGCTCCACTCCATTTAAACAAAGGTCGTATGATTCCCCCAAACAATCTGCTGTCAGCTCCCCTACCGGCTTCACAAACGGATGATGGAATGCGGTGAGCTTACCTGATACAGGGTCTTTTTCGAACATAGGACAATCGACGACCCACAGAAACTGGTGCTTGCCTTCGGGAATCAATCCTAAATCAGCAGCGAGCTTTTCCCTCAACATTCCTCCCACTTCTAGTACACGGATGCGCGGACCGGCTAGAAAAAGGAGAAGGTCCCCCTCCTCCGCATTCATAGCGGCCATCAGTTCTTTTTGGACCTCGTCTGTGAAATATTTGACTATGTTACTTTCTAAACCTTTATCGGTGACCTTCATCCAAGTCATACCACCCAGACCGTTCCGCTTGACCCATGAAATAAGGCGATCGATCTCATTACGGCCTATCTTGGATGCGCCGTCAGCGGCCTTCACATTTATGCCTGAGATTTGGCCTCCTTTAGATAAGACCCTTTGGAATATCTCATAGGGTGCATCCTTAACCACCGATGTCACATTATTCAGCGTCAGACCATAGCGGAGATCTGGAGAATCGGTCCCGTAACGTTCCATGGCGTC
>DUKW01000051.1 GCA_013329105.1 Candidatus Methanomethylophilaceae archaeon
TTCTTTGGTAACGCCCCCCCCTGGGCGTCCCCCAACAAAGAAAGTCGTGGTCCCATTCAGGATACAAAGCCTGAAATATGCGGGGAGGCCCCATTCATGACCACTCAGTTCATCAGCGCGGTGATGTTTATTCTTCGTTATCAAAAAAGGGGGATCATACTGCCGATACTGGGAAACTTCATAATCGGTGATAGCCCGTGCTCAATCAAGGCCGCCAGTATCGTCAGCGAGGAAATAGCTGCCGTTCTATCGCACGAAGAGAGTTGCCATACCGCTGATTCTGAAAGAAATATTACGAAGACGGAACAGCGCGCAACATGCTGCTCGAAAACTAATAAATAAGGTCCACGCTCTGGCACTGAGATATGAGGCTGATCCTTCATGGCGTAGTACAGGGCGTGGGGTTCCGTCCCGCCGTCCATCGTATAGCCGCCGCAATGGGGATCGACGGCTCTGTGTACAACAGAGGCAGCGACGTCGTTATCGACATCAGGGGAGACGGCGATCGTTTCCTGGAAATACTCATGTCCTCCCTGCCGCCTCTGGCGTCCGTAGAGTCGGTCGAGATCGTTGATATGGATTATGACGGCGCGCCGGGCTTCCATATTCTGCCGTCCTCTTCCGGTCATAAGGGTGCAGGGATACCGGTGGATACGGCCATATGCCCCTCCTGCCTGAAGGAAATGACTGATCCAAGGGACCGCCGATACGGTTATCCCTTCACAAGCTGCACCGACTGCGGTGCGCGTTTTACGCTAATAGATGATCTCCCTTATGACCGCGAGAACACCGCCATGCGCTCCTTCCCCCTTTGTCCCGACTGCCAAAAGGAATATTCGACGCCGGGTGATAGGCGTTTTCATCACCAAACTATCTGCTGCCCGAAATGCGGTCCTAAGTACCGTTTCATAAAAGAGGGAAAGGAATACTTTGATAGACCCATCGAGCGTTTCGCTGAGCTCCTGGAAAAGGGAGGAATCGGCGTCGCCAAAAGCTGGGGAGGGATGCACATATGCTCCATTCTTGACAACGTTCCTCATCTCCGAAAATGGTACGGCAGAAAGGAGAAACCGTTCGCCATTATGGTCAAAGACCTTGCCGCTGCTGAGAGGTACGCCGCTCCCGATGATTATGAAAAAAGGCTACTACTATCGCCACAGAGACCGATAGTCCTCCTCAAAAAGAAGGGGCTGACTATAACGGAGCTAGTATCACCAGGATTGGACAATATCGGGATCTTCCTTCCTTACACTGGTATGCAGCATCTCCTTTTTCGTAACCTGGCTGTGGATGCTTTGGTAATGACCTCTGCCAACGTTCCGGGGGAGCCGATGATTATAGACGACAGCAACGTCATGTCCCTCGGAGCGGATGCCTATATTCTCCATAATCAGGAGATCATATGTCGCGCCGACGATTCAGTAATAAGGACATTCGATGGAGGTAGTTTCTTCATCCGCCGCTCCCGCGGGCATACACCAGCATGGCTACCAGCACCTGGGAAAAGGTCAGTGATAGGTCTGGGGGCGCAGGAGAACATCACCGGCGCCGTCGCTCACGGAGGGAGAATATACTGCACACAATACATAGGCGATGCCGACCACATCGGTGTCCTTGAATATCTGGACTCGTCGATATCCCATCTGCGCAAACTTCTAGGAACGGAACACGTGGATGCTATGGCCATGGATCTGCACCCTGCCTACAGCAACCGCCGCCTGGCCAAGAGGATTGCCGTCGAGGAGGATATAGAACCAATAGAAGTACAACATCACTGGGCACATGCCGCCTCCCTATTAGTCGACAGCAGAGAGGAAGCAGCGGTTTTCTTGACACTGGACGGCAGCGGTTATGGTGACGATGGGAGTGCGTGGGGAGGAGAAGTGATATGCGCTTCATTCGATTCTTACAGCCGATCGGGCCATCTGAGGCCTTTCCCTTTACTGGGGGGAGAAAAAGCCGTATACGATGTGCGCAGGCTCTGTTATGCCATCGACCGGATGACGGGGCGCCGCAATGAGATGTTCAGCGACACTGAGCAGGATCTCTTTGACAAGATTATGGACAAAAGCGTGCTCACCAGTTCAATGGGCAGAGTGATGGATGCCGTCTCCTGTTACCTCGGCGTATGCAACCGTCGCAGCTATGATGGTGAGCCTGCCATGAAGCTGGAACCTCTTCTTAACAGAGGTAAGAAGGTAGAGGGTTTCGAAGTTAGAGTGCAAAACGGTGTGATCGATTCTCTTGACCTAATAGCAAATGTGATATCCTCGCCGATGTCGCCGGAGGATAAAGCTTATAGCATAGTGGCATACCTCATTGAAACGATGGTAGACTTGGCCGCTGACACTGCCGAAAGAGAGGGCCTGAACAGCATAGGGGTCACCGGCGGTGTCTCCTACAATTCCACGGTCTGCGATATCGCTCGCAAGAGGGTAGAGTCGCACGGTCTAAGACTGCTGCGTCATCGCGAGGTGCCCAACGGGGACGGCGGAATATCAGTGGGACAGGTTGCCATAGCGCTCAGGAGGGTATCATGAAGACTTTGTTCGTACTTCTTGACGGGGCAGAAGATCATCCTGTACCGCAATTCGGCGGGCGAAAACCATTGGAGGTAGCAGAGACTCCTTTCATAGACTCGCTGCTTAGCGACTGCGTGTCCACCCAAGGCAGCACTTATACCCATCGCTTTATCAACCAACTCTTTACAGGTTCACTTCCGCGTACACCACGTGGAGCCATAGAGGCCCTCGGCCTGAACTTACGCATGGATGAAGGAAGAGTCGCCTACCGTCTCAGCCCAGCCCGTGTTAGCGAGGGATGGATAGAGTGGGATTACCATGTAGACGACGCATTGGAGAAGGATATAATCAAAAAATTCTACTCTCACATCGACGTGCTTAACCCCTATGACCCAGACGTTCTTTTCTTCCTGAAAGGGAGGGCGGTGATCCCACTGAATAGCAACGAAGTCATCAGTCTACCATGTCCACCAATGCCAGCACCGATGAAATACCGCCCTGACTTCATGTGGCCGCTGATCGAGGAGCTCTCTGAAGAACTTGACGGACTCACACTGATGCCCTGGGGAGGCGGGAAGACTAATAGGGAGGCAACACTCCATAAAGGTGTGGCACCCCTTACCGTCGTTTCCAATAGCCCCACGGCACTGGGTATATCTCGGGCACTAGGGCAGGGAGCTGTGAAGGTCGACGCCCTTGAGGAACGCTTTCCCATCGCCCGTGATTTGTTGGAGGAAACTAACGTTTTTCTCCATGCCGATGAGATCGACGAAGTGAGCCACCAGCGCGACCCTGAACTCAAGGTCAAATTGCTGGAGCAATTAGATTCGCTTCTGGAGGATCATTTCCATGACTACAAGAGAATAGCGCTTCTAGTGGATCACGGGACCTCTTCCGTCACCGGTGAGCATCTTCCCATGGAGGTGCCTGTGGCATGCAACTACGACGCGGGCCTGAATAAGAGAAAAATAGCGCTCTCCGAGCTCATGCCTTACCTTCTATCTCATTCCAGAGAGTGAGAAGGCAAGATGAAGGATTAATATCCTGAGAATGCATCATATGGAGGGATGAATCCTCCAATAGATATCTCGAAGGATGTGATCATACACAACGCCCCACGCCGTGCAGAGGAGATTCTGTCCCGGATGTGGGGTGGTAAAGCCGTCTTCACATGTACCATTGGCAATACACTCACCTCCACGATACCAGGGGTGTCCGACGCTGGTGACACGCCAGAACTCACCCTTTACACACCCAGCGCTGATGTGGAGCTTCTGGTACACGGCCGCACTATATGCATGGATGGAATACCTATTAATCCTGGTGGGATACCAACGCCGGCCACTGTGACCATGGCTGCTCTTGCACTCAGCGAAATGCCCTTCCACATAATAAACGGAGGGGTGAATGTGCTCCCTCATGTACCTTATTTCGACGTTGGCGGTAAGGCTGGAAGGGACATAAGGACGGGGGAGGCTGTCAGCAATGTGCAGGAATGTTATGAGAAAGGACTTGTGATTGGAGACATTCTTGGCCGCTCCAATGACTTCTTAGTGGCTAGTGAAAGTTGTACCGGGGGAACGACCACCGCTTTGGCCGTACTAAGGGCAATGGGCATCATAGAAGAAAACCTTGTCAGCAGCAGTTCTCCCAACAACCCCAAGGAACTCAAAGACAAAATAGTCAGCGAGGCTCTCAAAGCGGCCGGCGCTGAGTATGGAGATTTACGCCATGAACCCCTAGAAGCCATACGCCGTGTAGGCGACTCTATGATGCCTGCTAATCTGGGACTTGTGATAGGCGCAGCACGGCGGATTCCCGTCATCCTGGGAGGTGGAACGCAGATGGTGGCAGTCTTGGCAGCGGCCCTGGAGATCGACCCGTCCATTGATGAGAATGTTATAGTGGGAACTACACGTTGGCTCATCAACGATCGCCATTCCGACATCGTACGCATGGTGAAAAGCGTTGGCGATATCCCGCTGGCTGCTATACAATTGGATTATACGGACAGCCCTTACGAAGGGCTGCGTGCGTATGAGGAGGGTTATGTTAAGGAGGGGGTCGGATGCGGCGGATCGGCAATAGCAGCCGTCCTCAGCACATGTGGAGAAGTCAACTGCGAGCGCCTTTTACAAAGGATCCACGAGGATTATAAAGAAATCCTCAAGATGATATAAGACGGCGGACGAGTTCCAACTCCTCAGGTGTATTAACATTGACGGCCAGATCCAACCCTCCATTGAGGTAGAAGTTTTCTTCAAGATATTTGCCCTCCAGGGTGAGGCGTCTGTCGACGACACTAACACCGGAGACCACATACCTCCCTTCATCAAGCTCCCAAACGTAAGATGGCCGCAGACCCGCAGCAAGAACAATGGATTCCTTTACCATGGCAAGATATGATTCGCCACCTTCCTTGTAGTAAGAGGCCAAGAAATCATCGACTGTGGACCTTTTCAGCAGAGGAAGGTCTGAAGGACACAGCATCACCTCATCGCCATCCATCATTCTCAGGGCGGAATGCATATCGAGGACAAAATCCTCACCGCTGGTGTCTACCACTTCAAAACCCCGCTCTAGAACCCACTCTCTAGTCTTCCTGGTGTTAGGACTGACAGAGACCAGTATATGGCCGATATACTCAGACGCTTGAAGTACATCCAAGACCCTGTCTATACAGCTACGTCCTTCCACCATTATCAGCGGTTTCTCCATGCCCAAGGAACTTATCCTGCTTCCTTTGCCACCGGCGTTCACAAGAACATCCACGTCATCACCGCCAATGTTACCAGGACCAGCAGCGGCCTTGAGAGTTCATTGGTTGCACCTAGAACATCGCCGTTCACCATACCAAAGTTCCTCTCCGCCACCAATGCCATAATCCATCCGGCTAGCAAAGATATTGTTAACATGAGGATTAGTAACGAGATAGCAGAAATCTCAGACAGTCCGAAGAAAATGACCTCCGCCCCTAGGAAAATCAATGCAAGGGCAACACTGATAATAGCGGGGAGTAGTACTGATCGCGGCCCTGTCAGTCGCACTGTCTCGCCTGCCATGCCGTTGCCGGGACTTCCAGCCGCAGCAGCGGTTACTGTGGCATTGCGTGAGAATATCTCAGCCAAAAGAACTACAACAAAGAGATCTGCTGATGCCGATGAGCCCCAAGCGGCAACAGTAAGTAGTATTGTGAAGACGGCGAAAGCCACCCCTCCGGCGCCGATACGGCTGTCTTTCAGGGCCCTTACGTGATCTTCGTGTCCACCGGAAACTACTAAACCGTCCCCTAAATCCATCACTCCATCAAGGTGAAGGAAACGATTCATCAAAGAAACAGCGAATAATGTGGTCACTGCGGCTACGAGAGGATCAAGCAATGAGGTGAGGGCCCAAAGTAAAACTGTTGCCAGAAGGCATTAGAACAATCCTATGAGAGGGACCAGGTGATAGTTCCTGTTCATCGAGCTCAGATCATCCTCATCCACGTCGATACGCAACATCGTAAAAAAGGAGAACATGGCCCTCAGTGAGCCCACTGTCATTCCCCCTCAAACATCTCGGTGTATATCGATGACATTATTCCTCCTATAAGGCCGCAGAGTATGTCGTCTATGAACGGCCCGGCACGACCGATGCACCCCGGTTTATGACGATCGAAACGGTGGAACTCGAAGAGAGCTCTGGTACCGGCTATGTATTGGGCCAACTGCATGCCCAGCATCTCATCTGCCAGCAGATGCACGGGGTCCCGTGAAAACTCCCCTCTATTAAGACCGTATATACGATCCTGACTACCCCACTTCTCAAGCAATACCGCACCCATCACCAAGGAGTTCACATTGATGTCCTTCTCATACACAGAGAGCAGGCTCCGGAATCTCCGGCGCAGATCTTCAGGATCCCAGTCAGGATGAGGTATATAGAGCTCCATAGCAGCATCCCACATTGACTGCGGCGTGACGTCAAACTCTTCCAAGGCTTTCACGAAACTGTAAGGCTCCGGAAAATCCTCACGGTTGCGCAGTGCTCTACTCACTGCTTCCCTGGTGGCACGGGCCATCGCTATACCAGTAGAAGTCCCCGTACCGCAATAGCTCAGCCGCCCCTCTCCAGACGGGCACACGATAGCTATGGCATCCGAGGTTGTGCCTGTCTCCTCATGACCAAGTGACTGCAGACCTACCGTTTTGGCCTCTGTGACCACTATAGAGGCGTTCATCTTCGCTGCCATGCTAAGAGGGGAGTCGGAGATTGCTATGATGTTGATGGTGGAATAACGTTGCTTGCGTTCCTTTGCCTTCTCCAACGACTTACTCAGCCTTTCAGGCATATCGGTTATTATATCACCGGCCTTAACATGATTTGAGAGTCCTGCCGTAACTACAGCCTTGCAATGAGCACCGTCATACTCACTGTCACACACTGTGAGCACTAATCTTATCTCAGCGGCGGTCATAAAACCGACTGCATGATCAGGAAGACCGAGGTCTTTGCAAACCGCCTCCATGTCTTCTGTTGGATTACGGTGATCGTAAAGCTTGGGCACCTCTATGATTACGAAAGTATCGGTCATATTATCCCCGCCGTTCCTCATGGCGGAGCTCAGTACTTCCATCATCTGATTCAGTTTTATTACGGCGACCTCAAAACCCATTGAGCTGTGGAAGGTCACGTTCGTGGACATATCGTTCATATCAAGCCTCCGATGGCTCCCAAAAGGGCATCTTCCAGGAAAAGTTGAAGGGGTGCCCCTATAAAAACATAGGACGGGAGCGTGACAAGAATGATGAAGAGAATGGATGTGATCTCTACAAGTCTCAATACCTTCTCTATATCTTCATCATCTGGTAATGGGCCATCCCCTATCCTGTATACATTCGGTTTTTCCATACTAATTCCTAAAGCCCCTGCGGTCGCAGCCATCGGCCAACCGCTGTTTGGGCTGGGAGTTAACGATGAATCACGGGCGGCTATCCTGAAAAGCCCCCTGACGTCCAATCTCAAAAGGATAGCCGCCAATGCTAGAAAGAGCAAAGATATGCGTGAACTTATGAATCCCAAAATATCGTCAAGAACGGCAGGAAAGGTACCAAGGTGGCGGTAACGGTCGTTACGATACCCCCACATGGCATCCATGAGGTTAGCGCAACGAAAGAGATAGGCCCCTAAAAGACCAAAGAACCCCATGTAAAATGCAGGCGAGACGACGCTGTCCACACTGTTCTCCGAAACGGACTCCACACAGCAAGATGCGAGATGTTCCTTTCCCATGCTGGAGGAGTTCCGACTCACTATCATACTCACCATTGAGCGTGCCGAATCGAGGTCGCCTTTCTCTAGGGCATTGCGTATCGGTATGCAATGACGACGGAAGGACGAGACGGCGAAGGTTAGTTTGAAAAGGAGAGCGGTGACTATCACCCAGGCCCATTCACCGACAAAGGTTCTGGCGACTGCCGCCAGCAGAAGTGCCGCCGTAATGGCTATAGCGGCTATGAACAAATAAACTAAGGCCCCGAGCAGACGGTCATGCCAGGGCCCCCTGCGCACAATACGGCGGTCCAGCGCGTCAATAACGTTCCCTATCCAACGCAGAGGATGTATACTATTGGGAGGATCGCCGAATATCAAATCGATAAAAAGGGCTGTAATGACTGTTGCTGCAGGCAGGAGTGGATCCAAAGCTCACCACCCCAGTGATTCGATGACCTCGCTCATTGCCTTCACGAAGGCCTCATCACGCTCCCTGTCCTTAACACAAAACCGTATATACTTCTCAAACGGCCTACCAAAGGAACTGCAGTCCCTGACCATGAAACCTTTCGACTCCATGCGGCTCTGGAAATCGGCTCCGTTGCTCCTCAGGGTTTGCAGCGATGCAAAATAGAAGTATGAATCACTGGGTTGTTCGATGGGAAAGCCTATCTCTTTAAGGCGCTCAAAGACCCATCGCGACTCCTCAGCCAATATTCTGGAAGCCTTTATGACATGGTCCTGATGCTCTCTGATAAGAGATGCGGCAACATCTTGCTCTATGACTCCCACATTCCAAGTCATACGGACCTTATCCATATGGGATATGACCTCTGAGTTGGAGATACCGTATCCTATCCTTATACCGGGAATGGCAAACGTCTTTGTCAATGACTCTGCAACCAAGAGGTTATCGTATGAGGGTGCGAAAGAGGCGCAACTTATCTCCTCATGACCTGCCACAAGCCCCAGCAAGGTCTCGTCGAGGAAGACCATTACATCCTTTCGCCGGCACTCCTCCACGATTTCCAATATCTTCTTTCTGGGCTCCACCCTGCCTGTGGGATTGTTAGGATTGCATATATAAACCGCTTTAGTGGTGGGAGTTATGCGGTGCAGCAAACGTTCCGTATCTATCCGGAAGTCTTCGGTGTCCAAAAGAAGCAGGTCCATCACGCGGGCACCCGCAACATTACACTGTTGAGCGTATTCTGCAAAGGTCGGCCGGGGTATAAGAGCGCGGTCCCCGGGACTAAGAAAAACGTGTGGGAAGTTCCGGATGATTTCAGAAGAGCCGGTCCCGATTATGACCTCGTTGCTTTCCAGGCCGTGATGCTCGGCTATCGTTTCCTTAAGCGCAGCACAAGAATCATCTGGATAATGGCCTATATCCTTTACTGCCTCTTCTATGATATCCGGAAGGCAGGGAGGCGGTCCGAAGGGATTGAGATTATGGCTGTAATCTTCAATAGCTCCAAGTTTCCAGGCCGTACCGCCATGAGTGGTACGTGACAGGTTCCGGAGGTGCTCCCGCACTAGGTCTCTGACCCTCATCAACCCCTTAAGTGCAATATCCCTTATTAAAGATGGCTGATGTATCCATCCACTTCTTCAACTATGCAGGCGAAGCGAGTGCTTAGGATGGATAATCACCTCTCCGTCACCATCACGATAAACGGTGCATTGAACACCATAGACCTTGGCAATATTCTCCTCAGTGACTATTTCCTCGGGCTTCCCTATGCCAACGATATGACCTTCCTTCACAAGAATTATTTTGTCACAATATTTCACCATCAGGTTGATATCGTGAGAGGCGATGATTACAGTCATATCCTTTTCCTTCTCCATCAGGTCGCGAAGATACTCCATCACCTCCAACTTATAGCGCATATCCAAATGTGCAGTGGGTTCGTCCACAAGCATCACCCGCGGCTCCTGCACGTACGCCTTAGCAATTAGCGTGCGCTGACGCTCGCCGCTGCTCAGACGATTTATGTTGCGATCAGCGAGATGATCGATTTCAAACTTCCTCAACGCCTCACGGGCAATTAGCTCATCATCGGGTGTCTCCCACCAGATGCCTTTACGATGGGGATAACGGCCCATCATCACCACCTCAAGCACACTAAGATTGAAATCCGGCGGGAACTCGGTGGGCACATTAGAACAGGTCTTGGCTATCTCAGAAAGGCTTAGTTTGTGTATGTCTTTGCCGTCCACATATATCGTACCGCCGCTCGGTTTCAACATACCGTTTATAGTCCTGAGTAGTGTGGATTTACCACAGCCGTTGGGACCGATGAGCCCTATCATTTCCCCGGCTTTGGCTTCGAAGACCACCTCATAAAGGGCTTGAAAGTCATCGTAATAGAGATCCACGTTGTTCGCAGATATCATCGATCCGTTCTCATGCGGCATATTCTTTCCCTCTCCGTATCAGCAGATAAGCAAAGAACGGCACACCGATTAATGTCATTATCGCCCCCACCGGCAGTTCATTGGGCACATAGGCCATCTTCGCTATCAGATCCGCAGAGGCCATCACCAATGCACCAATGATCATGGAAGAGGGGAGCAGAAGGCGATGGTCTCCACCAACGATCATTCTTGCTGTGTGCGGAACGATCAGTCCCACAAAACCTATTATGCCCACAAACGCCACACAGCATGCCGTGAGAAGCGATGCAAGTATCAGCATGAAGAGGTTGAACCTGCGGACATTGATGCCTAGCTGTTGCGCCTGCTCCTCCCCCAAGAGGATTACGTTCAACTCTGGCGCATAGAGCAGAATGACAAAAACCATCGAGAGTATCGGCACCACGATCAACCACAAATTTGACCATGTGACCCCTATGAAGCTCCCAAAGAGAAAGAGAAGTATATTGTGGACCTGATCACCGGAGAACATCATATAGATGGTGGTAAAGGAGCTGAACCCCATACCGATTATCACTCCTCCAAGCACATAGTTGATCGCCCTTCCTCCTGAACCCTCTGCCACAAGGAACGTTAAAGCGAAAGCCACCAACGCTCCAACGAATGCACCCACAGGAGTCAGGATATTGATAGGCAACACGCTAAGGGTCAGACCGCTGGTTATCGCAATTGTCGCCCCCAGGCCGGCTCCCGATGAGACGCCTGTTATATAAGGATCCACTAAGGGATTTCTTATGATCGCCTGAAACACCGCCCCCGCCACCGAGAGCCCCATACCCACCGCAAACACCCCGATGACGCGCGGCATCCTAAGATTATAGATTATACGGTCATATCCAGTCTGAGGGCCTTCATTGAATACAGTAACAAGACTATTCCATACCTCATTCAGCGGTATATTGACGGGGCCAAAGGCTATAGAAATCATAAAGAGAAGGAAAATAAAGAAAATGCCTAGAACTACAACAAGAGCCAGACGGGCCTTGCCCTTTGAGATTAGCGAGTCGTTATTGCTGTTCATCTTCTCCATCCGCCAATAGAGATTAAATAAAAAAAAGGGATGGCTTATGCCATCGTTTTACCAATACCCTTCTAAGAGAGTTTCGTAGTCATCCCCCACAAATTTCGGAGGCTCAAAGCCAGCAAATTGTTCAGGATGGGTGAACATACACACCAGTTTAGCAAGGTCAGCCAGCCCAGGGCTAGCACGCTGTGCTATGGATGCCGCCCTTCCGTAGAAGAAATAGACGTCTCTATTTTGAACTGCCGTGGTGCTACCCCATATCGGATGGTCTTGGAGGGCAGTCATGTTCTGGTTCCAGTTGGTCTCATCAAAGTAGACCTCCTGACCTCCCCAGCCTCCCTGCACCATTACAAAAATGATATCAGGACCCCCCTCTTCGACTGCAAGGAGCTCATAATTCGTCAGTATGAAACCGCTGGCACCTGCCGCATTCGTACAGTTCACCATCTTGATTATGTCGTCGCCAAAAGTATCGGTTCCGAAGAGGTAGACCTGGTCCATACCCCATTCATAACCGAGATTCATCATCAATTTCTTAGGCTCACCGTCGGCACTGATCTGACGTACGAGATCAAACACATTTTCCATCTCCTCTTGCACAGCAGTCAAGTGCATGACCACAGTAATAATATAAAGGTTGGCATATATATCCTCCATCGTTTCTTCCTGGTAGAGCATAACGACGTTGATACCTGCCTCTCTCAGCGCCTCATAGGATGTAACGCCCCCGGCTGTATTGCTTATAAAGACCACATCAGGAGTGCAGTTTATGATCAGCTCAACATTGGGACTATAATACGAGCCCACGTTAGCGTACTCACCGCTTCCCTTCTTCACAAGCACCTCTCCCGGATAATCACAGTTATCGCTTACCGCTACAAGCTTACTTTGTAAACCAAGCGAATAGATTTGCTCAGTTATCGAGGGCGCAGTGCTGACTACCCTATTCGGAACAATATCCAGATTTAAGGGGTTGTCCATAGCATCAGTCAGCTGAAATCCTTCGGCCGTTGAGCCTTTATCGGTCACAACGTAGACGAGAGAACCCAACAAGATTATCGTCACAACGCCCAAAGTGGCGATGATTAGCTTTCTTTTATTTTCTTGACCCATCTGTTCACCTTATTGGCATATATTTCCAATAATTGGTTGTAGCATCCAACCAACTGTAATAGACACATCTTTTTACGGTATAAATAAATTTGGATTAATCATCC
>DUKW01000097.1 GCA_013329105.1 Candidatus Methanomethylophilaceae archaeon
CTGGCATAGAGAGAATGGGAATCTGCGTGATGCTTCCCTTCTTGCCTTTGATCCTGCCGGCACGCTCGTAGAGCTGCGCAAGGTCTGTGTACATGTAACCGGGATAGCCGCGACGGCCTGGCACCTCCTCACGGGCGGCGCCTATCTGGCGAAGGGCTTCACAATAATTGGTAATATCAGTCAATATAACCAGGACCTGCATATCCAGTTCGAAGGCCAGGTACTCTGCCGTCGTCAGGGCGAGACGGGGTGTGACTATACGTTCGATGGCGGGATCATCGGCCAGGTTCAGGAAGACCACAGCCTTCTTCAGAGCGCCTGTGCGCTCGAACTCCTGCATGAAGTTCTGAGACTCCTCATGGGTGATGCCCATTGCAGCGAAGACGACAGCGAACTCCTCATGCTCGCCGGTGACCTTGGCCTGACGTGCGATCTGCATGGCCATATCGTTGTGCGGTAGACCACTGGCTGAGAAGATAGGCAGCTTCTGTCCTCTGACAAGGGTGTTCATTCCGTCTATCGTCGATATGCCTGTCTGGATGAAATCTTGCGGATTGTCACGAGCCCAGGGGTTGATTGCGGCGCCGGTGATGTCCAGACGCTTATCGGGTGTGATGGGCGGCCCACCGTCCAGCGGCTCACCGCTCCCGGAAAGAATCCTGCCTACCATGTCCCTGGACACGGGCATCTTCATCGTCTCGCCAAGAAACCTTACAGCGGATTCCTTGTCGATCCCTGCGGTGCCCTCAAAGATCTGCACCACAACCATCTTGTCCGATGAGTCTAGAACCTGCCCTCTCTTGATAGAGCCGTCGGCCAGCTTTACGGTGGCCAGCTCCTGATAGGCTACAGGCCCGGTCTTCTCCACAAAGACCAACGGTCCGGCTATCTCTTTGATCGTTTTGTACTCTTTGGAAATTGTGCTGGCCATTTTTATGCCCCCAGTGCTGAAAGCTCTTTCTCCATGTCCTTTGACACAGCGGCGAGCTCCTCGTCGACGTTCTCCTCGTATTTGGCCACATTGAACCTCTGTTTGGAGGGTACGGATATTATGTCTGTTATCTGTGCCCCGGCCTCAAGGGCCTTATTGGCCAGGTCCGAGTATTTGCGTATTAACTTCAACATCTCATACTGTCTGCTCATAGGACAGAAGGTGTCTACTGGGTGGAAAGCGTTCTGCTGTAAGAAAATCTCCCGCAGCATCTTGGCCACCTCCATGGTGATCTTCTGCTCATCGGGAAGGGCATCTGAACCAACCAACTGCACGATCTCCTGCAACTCGGATTCCTTCTGCAGCACTTGCAATGCCCACTCTCGTAGTGCGGGGAAGTCTTCGGCTACATTATTCGAGAACCAGTCCTTTAGCTGTTTTTCGTAGAGGGAATATGAAGTTAACCAGTTGATGGCTGGGAAGTGCCTTCTCTCCCTCAGCTTGGTGTCTAAGGCCCAGAACACGCGCACGATGCGCAGGGTGTTCTG
Source organism: Candidatus Methanomethylophilaceae archaeon (assembly GCA_013329105.1). Lineage (GTDB taxonomy): Archaea > Thermoplasmatota > Thermoplasmata > Methanomassiliicoccales > Methanomethylophilaceae > UBA9915 > UBA9915 sp9915u. The sequence continues at coordinate 1,480 of DUKW01000097.1, forward strand.
CGTGACCGGCTCAGAAAGGTCACCGCCTGGCGGCGATACAGCGCCTACGACAGATATGGAGCCCTCCGCATCGGAGAATGTTCTGCCTCTGCCGGCACGCTCATAGAATTCAGAGAGCCTTCCGGCAAGGTATGCAGGATAACCTTCCTCACCCGGCATTTCCTCAAGACGTGAGGAGATCTCACGCATAGCTTCTGCCCACCGAGAGGTAGAGTCGGCCATGAGAGAAACGTTGTATCCCATGTCACGGTAGTATTCGGCTATGGTCATGCCTGTGTACACTGAAGCCTCTCTGGCCGCCACCGGCATGTTGGAAGTGTTGGCTATCAGAACGGTACGATTCATCAGCGGATTGCCTGTCTTAGGATCCTCCAGCGCGGGGAACTCTGTTAGAACCTCTGTCATCTCGTTGCCGCGCTCACCGCAGCCGATGTAGACAACGATCTCCGCATCAGACCATTTTGCCAGCTGCTGCTGCGTTACGGTTTTTCCCGTACCGAAGCCGCCTGGAATGGCTGCCGTACCGCCCTTTGCGACCGGGAACATCGAATCCAATATTCGCTGCCCGGTAATAAGCGGTATGTCAGGGAGGTACTTCTCACGTATAGGGCGGGGTACGCGCACAGGCCAGCGCTGCATCATGCTGACCTCTTTTCCGCCGATTATGGCTACCGTCTCCTCAACGGTGAAACTCCCTTTCTTGATATCGTCCACAATGCCCTCGACGCCGTGGGGCACCATAACACGGTGCTCCATGGTGCCCTCAGGCACAGTACCTATCACCTGACCGGACGATACCTTATCGCCTTTCTTTACGGTCGGTGTGAATTCCCATTTTTTCTTTCTGTCCAGCCCCGGGGCGCTGACACCGCGGAAGATATAATCTCCCATACGCTCCCTCAGAACGGGAAGGGGCCTCTGGATTCCGTCATAGACGGAAGACAGCAAGCCCGGTCCAAGTTCGGCCACCAATGGTTGGCCGGTGTTCTCCACCGGCTCTCCGGGTCTTACACCGGTGGTGTCCTCATAAACCTGGATGATGCTATAGTCACCCATGATCTTGATGACCTCGCCCATGAGCTTCTCATCCCCCACCTGCACCACGTCGTACATCCTGGGAGAGATGCCAATAGCGGTCACCACCGGTCCGGCGACCCTGTAGATTCTGCCTACATTGCTCATCTAATCATCCTCTGTCTTGTATAAATCAATGCCAATCGCTCTCTTCACCTTCTCGCGAAGGTCACTCTCGTCCCTGCCAATAGGTATCACCACGGGCCGGATGCTGTCTAGGGTCTTCCTGCGCTGTATGGGATTCAGTCTGGCAAGATCCGCCGAGTCCACGGCGACTATGCCCACGTTCTCATCCTCCATCAGTTCCTCGAGTTTTTGGGCGTATTCTTCATCGCTCGAAACGATGAGCGCCCTGCGCAGTCCGGCAAGGCGGAACCCCAGCACAAAATCCTCACTTCCCAGTACAGCTATCTCCATCAGATCACCAAAAGTCTTTTCAACGTGTCCGTGTCCAGACCGCTGACCTTGCCACGGGCGATTATCCTTATATTATCGACTTCCAACTTTTTGTGAAACATATAGTCGAAGACTGGGATCACCGACAGTGGGTACAGATAGGATAATGTCTCCGTTTTGCGTATCTGATACAATCGCAAGGCATCCATCACATTCCTCAAAGGTTTCTCCTCTGATTCGAGAGCTTCTTTGATCTCCTCATAGAAGTCGAGCTTAACCAACTCGGCAGCTAGGGCCTTCCTATCCTCAGCATTGGCTAGGTTCGTAGCCATCTTACGGTCAATCTGAAGGCCGCCTTCAATGAAATAGTTGAGAATCACCTCAGGAGGCGCTTTCTCCTCCTTCAGCATGAGGATGGTCTCCAGATTGATTATATCTATCTCCCTCTGAATGAAAGCACGGAACAGACGCTTTGGCTTTGTGTTTGTTCCTATCGCGTCAAGGAGCCTTTCGTAGTACAGCTTATCGAGATAGTCTTCGATGCTGGTGAGCTTACCGAATTGCTTGTATGCCTCGACCGCCGACGGGGGGAGAGGGGCGTTCAGCTTTCGTGACAACTCGGCAAAAAGCTCGTCTCCCATTTCCATGGAGCAAAGGCTATTCAGATATTCCTCGCTAAGGTTTCCGGCTGGGACAAGATCCTCACGGATGCTCTCCATATCGGCACCAAAGCTCTTGCCCCTCAGTATAACCTTCACATTCCAATGATCCCATCTGGTCAGATATGCAGCTAGCATATCGTGCAGCTCGCCATTGGTAAAATCCAAGACGCTCCGGAAGTTCCTAGCCATATTGCGGTAAGTGGCGTGCTCGATCAGGTCGACACCTTCAAAACGTCCACCCAACTCGGCCATCTCTTTCTGATAGTTGGTCTCGCCGAGAAAACGGCTTATCTCGGGAAGCTCCATCACCATCATTTTGGAGTAGTCCTCTCCCTTGAGGAGCATGCGCTTCTTGCCGCGTACCCTGGCCACTGCGTACGGATAGTTGCCTTTGCGTCCAAACATGACTTTCACCCAAAGAGGATATCAGAGATCGTCTTCATTTCTCGATCCCAGACATTGCGGAGTATGGTCTCGAACTGCATGTCGATCCGCACTTCACCGTCCGCACTCTCAAAGATCAGACCACCGCTGATGGAACGGTCCTCCACAACATCAGAGATTTCGAGTCCTTTCAGATTCTTCGCCTCACCCGGTGCACAGCGTACCCGGGGGTTCTCAATGATGCCTTTTACGGAGTCGACCATCATCCGATAGTACTTTTTCTTTGTCTTCGCATCGGAAGACTCAAGTTCGGCCAGGGTCTCCATGAAGCTGCGGTCTAGGATTTCCTTCTTCTTGGACAGAACTATTTTCTTGCTCTCCAGCTCAGCGCTGGAGAGCTCCTGTCTCTGAAGGCGTGCGATGCTTTCCTCGAGCCTCTTAACCTCTTTCTTTTTCATTTCGGACACAGTCTCCTCCGCCTTGGCTAAGAGCTTTGCTGCTTCCTCCTCACCCTCCTTCCGGAGGGAGGATGCCTTAGCCTCGGCGTCCTCAATTATGTCCTTGACCACGCTGTCCAATGCCATGAAACGGCCTCTTACCTTCGAACTTTTCTCATCCAGATTTACATCTGGCCCATCAGCATGATGCCGAGAACAAGACCGAAGATGACGATAGTCTCTGGCAGAACAGTAAGGATCAGGCCCTTACCGAACAGGCTATCATCCTCAATCATGGCCCCGACAGCAGCGGACCCGATGTCTTTCTCAGCCCATCCTGATGCCAGACCAGTGAGTCCGACTGCAAGACCGGCGGCTATCGCTATCAATCCAGTATCCATTTCAATACACCTCTTTTTCTGCGTTTTTCGTGTTCAAACGGTTTACTGCCAACGGCTTATAGTCCTTACCACCGCCAGCAAAGAACTTGCCCATCCACTCCACGTAATGTAAACGAATGCCGTGCAATCCCGCGGAGAGAACAGCCAATAAGAAGACTAAAAGATGACCTACCATAAAGATCAGTAGACCGGATATAAATCCAATGACTCCTCCCACACCTACATAAAGTAAAAAGATAGACATATAGTTGAAAGCCATGGCAACGCCGGCCTTGGACAGTGCGATGGCTGTCAGACGAGTATAGGAAAGAATGTTGCCGAAGATCCCAGGCAACTCTAAGATTGCGTTTAAACCCTCACCTCTGAATCCTAACACGGCGCCTACAGCCAAAACGCCTGCGCCTCCGCCGATAAGATAGGTGAGATCGCCTTCCAATGCCTTACCCGCAAGCAAGAGTTCCGTGAGCACATACGACACCATAACGATACCTACCAGCATCATTATAAAGCTGGCTTTTTCGTATATCGCTTCTTTTGTGCTGTGCTGTCTTTTGACGTTAAAGAAACCTATCAAGAAACCGAAGAAGAGATGGACTATACCTATGTACACACTTAGTTTAAGAAGTGTGTTTACTTCCTCGAATTTGTTAATACCTATCGAGAGCGACATCTGGCTTGGGTCCATGAGCCAAGCCGGGAATGTGAATCCCGGTATGATATGAGCGATTATGGTTTCCCAATCAGTGCTGGCGAGTCCGGATACTTCGTGGTAGGAGACAAAATGCATACCGAACATCTCTCCGAACATGAAGAGCCCAAAGATCAAGGCCCAGATACCGCCGAAGATTGATTGAGTCCCCAGGGCCTTCCAAGTGGTCGATTTCGTTTTCTTTAAAACTATTGCCCCTATTATGATGAATGCAAATGCATAACCTACATCCGCCACCATAAGACCAAAGAAAAGGGGCCAAGTAAAGGCTATCAGCGTCGACGGGTCTGATTCTTGGTAACGGGGGGTGTTGATAAGTGTTACAAAATATTCGTAAATCTTGCCAATACGGCCGTTCTTGAGCTTAGAAGGAGGATCTTTGAATTTTGACTCTGTTTCTTCGCTCTCATGAACGCTGCGACCCCTGGTTTCCAGAACGTCCACATGAACCGAGTCGGCCGTCTCCCTGGTCAGCTGCTCCTTGAAGCTCTCTACCTCTATAGTGGGAACCCACGCATCCATAACAAAGGAATGGTCACTGGTGGCTACGCGCAGAGGAGTACTGGCCAACTCAGTTTCGATTGCCAACTCCTCCTCGGACGCTAGTATGAAAGAGAGATGCTTGTCCTTTAAGGACCCCAATTGGGCATCTACCCTTTCCTTTTGCTCCCGGAGCTCCTCTAATTCCTTCTCCAGCTCAGCGATTATTTCCCCAGGACTGCCTTTACCCTCAGGCACTGACATCTCGGAAAAACCTACAGCGGAGAGCGCTGACATAGCCTCTTCTTTCTTCCCTTTAGGCACAAAAATCGCAGCGACCTTTCCGCTTGGGGAGAGGAAGAGTTCGTGCTCGATATCCTTCAAACATTCGCTCGGATCGTCTCGTACCTTACCGACAATGGCTGTTATGGACTCGTAGCCCCTATAGTCCTCCAAAGACAGGGGGAGCTCCGTAAGCGGCCTCAGTTCGGCTATGAGTGACTCGCGCTCCGTCATCTGCTGTGCAATTTCGTTCCTCGAATCGACGATGCTGAAAAGCTCCTTTTCCAGTTGCTCTATGCCGTTAGATTCAATCAGCTCCCTTATTTCCTTAGCGGAGACGGGGTTTTCCAGCTGTTTATCTTTCTCTTTTAAACCGAGCTCTTTTTCCATGGCACGCAATTTGACCAGGCGTTCAGATGCCACAGCAGCGTTTGGAAAAGATTTGCCTATGCCGAATCCGGGGTCATCGCCTTCCGAGTAGTCGATCAGGTGGGCCTTTCCTATATCATAGAGGGCCTTGACGGTGTCCTCCATGTGGGATTTGCTGCCCACGATCAGAACCCTGCTCATAGATTCAGGAAGTAGCATTTATGCTCCTCTCGAACTCTTTTTTCAGAAAATCCTTAACTTTTGCCATCCTTTTGGAGGCAACGGCCTCTAGCCTGGCAGCCTCCTCCTCACCTTTTCGGAGCAGGACCTCACGCTGGGAGGCAAGTTTTTTCATCTCCTCAGAAATCTTTGATTCGAAGTCGGCGCGTATCTTGGCCTCAGCATCCTGAACCATCTTCACCGAGTCGCGGCGGGCCTTGGCGATTATAGCTTTCTTTTCCTCCTCCGCCTCCTCGATTATGGATCGGGCTTTAGCTTCGGTCTCTTTGACCTTGAGAAGTATATCAGTACGGCTCAAATTACTCTCCCCGACTATTTTTGTCACCGGGTAAGCCATTTTGATACTTAAGCATAATTGAGTTTTGGGCGCTTCCTCCACCATCCGATGAGGACTGTTCTTTGGTCATCAGAGGTCTTCAGACCATGAGCGCATCACGACCCCGGCCTCTTTGAAGAGAGATTTGGAGAGGGCGTCTTCATAGTCGATGCGGTAAACGATCTCTGATATGCCGGCGTTGATAAGTATCTTGGCACACATGCTGCATGGAAAAGTGGTGCAATATAACGTCGAGCCGTTAATGCTGACACCGAAGTAGGCCGCTTGTATAACAGCGTTTTGTTCGGCGTGAACACCGCGGCACAGTTCATGACGTGTGCCGGAAGGTATGTTGAGCTCGTCGCGGACGCATCCCATCTCCTCACAGTGTTTCAAGCCGCGGGGAGAGCCATTATAGCCGGTGGTAAGAACGCGCTTGTCTTTCACAATCACCGCACCCACAGCACGACGCAGGCAAGTGGAACGGCTAGACACCAATTCTGCCATGCGCATAAAATAGGTGTCGTTGTCCGGTCTCTCCATACTGCGAGGATGGTGGATCTGCATATATCTTTTTTTATCCGACCCCCCGACATTGATTTATCAAGAAAAGGTTATGACGGGGCGTGGATAAAGATTGGCAATATAGGGTTAAAGATATCATCATAACCGTCGTGGCAGTGTTATTGATTTTCTCATCCGTATTGCTAGCACTCTATCTTTACGCTGGTGTATGGCCGCCGCTATCGATAGTGGAATCGAGCAGCATGCAACACAGCGACGAAAGATCCCAATTGGGTATCATTGACACTGGGGACTTGGTCATAATCCAGAAATGCGATGTGGAAGAGCTGGTGAGCTATGTAGAGGGGAGGCAGACAGGCCATTACACCTTTGGTGATTACGGTGACGTGGTTATATACAGACCTTTCGGCGACCAGGACAAGAAACCAATAAGACATCGCTTGGTCCTTTATCTTGAGCCTCTATCCGGAGACGGGGGCTGGTGGAGCGCCCCCGCCCTTGAGTCATATCCATCAGACCTCTGGCATGTTGACGAGGGGAATGCAAGCCGCATGCGCGGAAACCTTATTCTTTATGATTACGGTTACAACGCCGCCGAGCTGCATCTAGATTTAAGCAGCCTTGAGCCCCATGCCGGTTTCATAAGCTGTGGGGACAACAACAATCTTGATGGACTGGCCTATCCAGATCAAGTGAAGTGGGGACCATCCGCCAAAGCCCTGATCCAAGAGGAATGGATAATATACAAGCCTGTGGTGGAGAGACCTTGGGTCGGCTCTATCAGCCTGCCGCTGTGGG
>DUKW01000122.1 GCA_013329105.1 Candidatus Methanomethylophilaceae archaeon
CAATCACTGTGACTTCCAGGTCCATCATAAGCTCCAGCTGACGTTGGGTATTCCCTACACTGGCGGGAAGGACCGTTGCCCCAACTCTCTCCGCACCGTAATGAAGGCCTAGACCACCTGTGAACAGCCCATATCCGTATGAAACCTGCATCACATCACCGGTGCCAACACCGATAGATGTGAGAGCGCGGGCTAAAGACTCTGTCCAGAATTCAATATCGTTTTTGGTATAACCCACTAAAGTGGGTTTGCCAGTGGTACCTGAGGACACGTGGTAACGTACAACCTCATCCCGGGAGGAAGTGAACATCTGTGTTGGGTAGTTATCACGCAGATCCTGTTTGTACATAAAGGGAAGTTTGCATATATCTTCCAGAGTCTTTATATCATCGGGGTGTACACCATGCTCTTTCATACGCTCATGGTAGAATCTGTTAAAGCTGTAGAGACGGTAGACAAGGGTCTTAAGCTCTCTGAACTGTAGTTCTCTCAACTCATCTTTTGGCATGCATTCGATTCGGGCATTCCAATACATCTTTCACTTCCTCCAGTGTTCAGGGTAATCAGATCTCCATTATTTAATATGTTAAACCTAAGAAATCAATTATATTTCTTTTACCATGGCGGATTCATGATGGAATTGTTAGAAAGGACAAGAATCCTTATAGAGGAGTCCAGACTCTTTGCATCCATCATATCTGAAGGCCCCGAAGGTCCTGAGGACCCAGCCGCTATGGCGTTTTCTATGATACACAACAAAACAATGATCACTCAAGAAATGTTGCAATCATATTATCGAATGTGGACAAGTGATCGCGTCTATGAAGTGGACGAGGATAGATTGAGTTCTGAGATGACGGAAAGGGTTGTCTATCTCAGTAAGATGTTGTTTATTGAGGTTCTCAGCGCCATAGAGTACTCTGCAAAAAATGTGTGTTCAAAGAGGGCTCCGGAACTCGAAGAGTCATCACACCTGCGCAGTATTATGAGGGAGAGTTTTCAACTAGGTATAATGACCGAAGCACGTAATCGAGAATGGAACGATATCATTACCATTCGTAACCTCGCCGTTCACAATAATTCTGTGTCCGACCGCTCAAAAAGGTGCCAGATTGGCGATGTGAAGATATCGATGCGCCCCAACCGCATGATGAAGGGGCCGCTATATACATTTGTGGAACTCTCCCGCTTGGCGATGGGATATTATTACGAGTGGTTAGGCTCACTTATTGCGCTGGATAAAGAAATGTCTATATAGGTTTGTATCTTAAACAATGGATGCTAGGCTTGACCGGGATGCTCGGCGTATCCTTGTATACCGAAATCGTCGATATGCGGAGGTGACAGCGGAGGACGACGCGGCTCTAACCTGGAGGCCTGGTATCACAACAATGAGACCCTGTCCACCGGGGTAGGTGTGAGTGGCTGTGTTCGATCGGAGGATCGTTACCACCACTCTAATTGCGGGGACTGGGCCAGGCCCTGACGGGAGCAGCCTTACCGCAAACTACCGACGCTCGGAGGGTAGCGGGGTTGAGAAGTGATACCAGATACCTCTTGGCCAAGAGCGCGGCAACCTCCGTGGCCTAGCACCTTCTCTTTCTTATGCATCCCGTTATCTTATCCTTAGAAAAGTCAAACAACACTCTCTCTTCATCACCATTTTTAATTCTGAAAATGGGACTATCTTCTACAGAGCCTACCACCGCTCCAGTCATGCCCACAGATGAAAAGAGGTCCAGAACCATGGCTGAGTTTTTAGGAGGGCATGTTATGACAAAACCGCATCCCTGATACGATACCAACCACTGTTTAAAGTCTACGCCTTCCGGCGTGGGAATACGATTAAGATGAACAAGGGCACCTTTACCACTTGTTTCCAGCAACATTCCTAATGTACCGAGGCATCCAGGGTTGCTCATGTCCTTGGCGGCAGAGGCCAGACCAGCCTCACCGATCTGGGCCATTATCTCTATTTGCCGGCGCACCAGAGAATCATCTTTATTGGTTGTTGTATCCCACGCAAAAGAAAGGTCTGGTGGATAAAAACCATCAAGATCCATGACGAAAATCACATCGTCGCCTACCTCTGCCGTGTGACTGTATATAACCGATTCGCAGGGGGCGGTACCGATGATCGCGATATCTATAGCATTATATTCGCAATCAGGATGAGTGTGACCACCTACTATCGGTACATTGAATTTGCGGACGGCTCTTTCCATACCCTTGAGGACCTGTGCGCATATACGATTGTCCCGTATCGAAACAACATCAACCATTGCCAACGGCCTGCCGCCCATTGCGGCCACATCATTAATGTTTACTAAGACAGCAAAATATCCTGCATAGAAGGGATTTACCTTCATAAGTGATTCCATTATGCCGTCTGCGGCAAAAAGGAGGCAATCCTCTTTATATTTGATTACTGCGGCGTCCTCTCCGGCCGACGCTAAGATATCTTTGAAATCGGCAGTAGGGAGATATTTTACTACATCCTGTATCGGATGTTTGCGGGTTATCCCTGGAAAATTTCTCACAATCTCAACAATTTCATTGATATCCATAATCATGTAAAATCAATCTCCAAATAAATATCTTATCAGTTTATAACAAATGACTTTGCTTAGTATTTAGGACTAGGTGACGCGACCTTGTCAGCGATAGAACCATATGTTCGAGACAACGAATGTACTCTTCCGTTGAAAGGGGTTCATCGGGTACATATGAATCCTCTGATACTGAGAAACGCGTACGTAATCTCTTAGGCATAGATTGATGGATGCTCTCCATGACATGCTTCTCCTCGCGTTTACCTTTTATCACCTCTACCCCCGCCCGTGCCAGTTCAGACTCCTGAACGGGACGGCGCAATAGGGCATAAAGTATTTGAAGAGTTCTCAGATCAGGATCGTCACTGGTGTCTATAGCAGTGGCTCTTGCTAGACTATAGATGTCATCATCACGGTTTTGTAAGGGTACGTATAGTTTAGAAGGTGGAACCTCCGTTTCCTTCACCTGATTCATATCCGTTAAGGCACGGAGATAACCCGTAACTATCAGCCTGTGCAATCTGTATCCTCGTTTTTCCAACTCCTTTGTCAAGGCACTGATTGATTTGCCCTCTTTACCAAGAGCTTCTAGCACTATACTCCTAAAATCTTCTTCCACAACAAGCTTGCTCATCGTTTCAAGCTTGCTAACAGATATGATAATAAAGAGATTACCACCTAACCATTAGATGGAAGAAGCAACCTACAAAGAAATGGATGTTAGTAAAGACATTTGGCTAAATATCGCTTATAAAGATTGAGGGTAATTACAGCACTATTTATAATTGCTAACGTTCCCAATGCTGAAAGGCGTCAATAGAAAGTGATAAAGTTTCTAGCGTACAATGGTATGTTTGGGTCAACGATGAGGAAATATCATGACGGACCGTGAGTGTCTCCACGGACTTAGTCTGATGGAAAATGACGACCTGAGAAGGCAGGATGACCAGGCGAAGATGTCTTCTTGGCATCTTAACTGGTTGATCTTTAGACTGTCTAATTTGAGAGTATCAGATCTTGGTAAGATTGTTTTTGTCGCTTCATTGTTGATATTTGTTATTGTATTATCTGTCTACTCATTATATTTTGGTATCAATGTGGTGTTTCCCCATCTCTTTTATTTACCGATTGTATTCGTTGCCTATTGGTTTCCGAAATATGGTATACCCTTTGCAGCAGCCATAGCGTTATTTTATACAGCAGAATTTGCAATCTTTAATAATGTATTACATATTGCTGACAACGAACAATGGCCTTGGGTATTTGCCAGAGATCTTATTTACGTTCTGGTGGGAAGTGCCTTAACACTTTTACGGTGGGAAACATTCACACTGAGCGGGGTGATGGAGGAGAAGGATAGGTTTACCTACTTACGACACCGTAAAAATGGATACATCTACTTCTCGCCCTCCTTCTCCAAAATATTTGGTAATGTTAGCTCTAAGAAACTGAAAGACGAAGGAATAGAATGTTTTTTGGAAGAGGGTGATAAAGAGAGATTTCGAACTGCAGAAGTGGAGACTCTGCAAGGAGAGAGAAAATGATCTGAGTTTTCCTTGATAACATATCAAGGAGACAAACGCTTGTTCATGTTCAGTATGACACCTATGTGGAAAGGAGAAAAGGTTATTGGCTACCAGGCCATTGCAGAAGACATAACATCTCTAAGGTTATATGAAGAGAGTCTGCTGAGAGCACTAGAGGAAAAAAATGCCATACTTTCTGAGCTTCATCACCGGGTCAATAACAACCTCATGGTAATTATCGGCCTTATTGATATATATGATTCTGGCAGCCACAGTGATGAGGTCAAGGAAGTTTTGAAGGATATAAAGGCGCGTATATTAGCGATCTCTACGATTCATAAATTCATACACGGTCAAGAAGGCTTTGCTGATGTTGATTTAGAATCGTACTTGCGCTCTTTACTGAACCGCATTGAAGATGTTTACGATGCTCATGGGGTAACGATCGAGGTCGACGCTACGAATGTGCAACTAGATTACAATACCTTAGCAGATTTGAGCATGGTTATAGGTGAGCTTGCAAGTAATTCATTGAAATACGCTTTTCCCAGTAGTAAGGGAAATATCCATCTAGCCTTCTATGAGGAAGGGGACAAATACGTTGTTACATACTCTGACGACGGGACCGGATTAAAGGAATTCGATGGTATCGATAGCGGATTTGGTCTTGAGCTTATTAGGCGCATTATCTTAAATAAAATGAAAGGGAGTATCAACCTTAAGACAGAAAAAGGTACAGATTGGACCATCGTATTCCCCAAAAACAGAGTGTCCGACAATCTGGGGATGGTTAAGGAATAGCCTTGATCATCAAAAAGAATAACCTAGCTATATCACTCATTAGCTTATCTTTATGTATGATAACAAATATGATAACCATGCGGATAACAAATGTTACATTTATCGGCCCTATAGTTGATCATTTCCGGTCCTCAAAATAATTTTATAACCTTATTACATGAGATTCAATGGGATGAATCAATACATGAATAAACCTCATGTAGAGGTGGGAAGAGAATGAAAGCAAAAGAGGTTGTAAACAAAAAAACACCTATAAAGGGTGACGAGTCCACAGACCTTACATTATTTGTCAGAACATCGGATGAAGAGCTGAGGAAATGGGACAAGGAAAAGATATTCAATGCCCTGATACGAGAGACCGATATAAGCGAAGATGCTGCGGCTATAGTTGCCACAGAAGTCGAGAAGATGGTCTCTAAGATGGAGATAGAATACATTACTGCCCCACTCATACGCGAACTTACCAATGCCAAACTTGTCGAGTACGGTTTAGAGTCTATACGGAAACAGCATACTAGGTTAGGTGTACCCCTATATGATGCCAGGCAAATAATAATGAGCCCGAACAAAGAAAACGCTAACGTTCCTCACGGCCCAGAAGCTACCAATCTGACTCTCGCTGAAAATATAAAGAAAGAATTTGCTCTATTGGAGGTCTTCAGTCCTGATATAGCCGATGCTCACATGAGTGGAACCATACATCTTCACGACCTAGGAATGATAGATCGCCCCTATTGTAGTGGGCAGTCTATCGAGTATGTGAAAAAGTTTGGGCTCAATCTCCCCAATGCGTTGTCTATAGCAAGACCAGCAAAACACCCAGAGGTTCTCATCGAACAGATCATTAAATTTTCAGCTGCCCTACAGGGTCATTTTGCAGGTGCCATAGGATGGGACGCACTCAACACCTTCCTAGCTCCCTATCTGGTAGATGTAGATGATAAAAGGATGAAACAACTGGCGCAAATCTTAGTTTATGAGTTTGCACAGCAGGCAGTAGCCCGTGGCGGGCAATCGATATTCAGTGACATCAACCTATACTGGGAAACGCCAAAACATTTTGTGGGCGTACCGGCCATAGGGCCTGGTGGGGAATACACCGGGAAGAATTACGAAGACTATGAAACAGAAAGCAGGCGCTTTCTTAACGCTCTCTTTGACGTTTATATGGAGGGCGATGCCCTGGGCAGACCCTTCTTCTTCCCTAAACCAGAGGTGCATATCACTGACAGATTTTTCCAGACAGAGGGACATGAAGAATTTCTTTACAAAATCTCCGCTGTGGCTGCCGAGAAGGGCAATACTTACTTTGTTTTTGACCGCGGGGACACAGCTAAGATATCCGAGTGTTGCCGGCTGTCATTTAGATTGGATGACGCGGATCTTGAAGAAGCAAAGACACCCTGGAAAATGCGCTTTTCTGCCATGCAGAACTGCACGCTTAACCTCCCTCGCTTAGCATATATGTCTAACCGAGATGATGCGATGCTGTTAGAGAACATAAGCAAATATATGGAACTAGCTACAAAGGCGCATCTGCAAAAGAAAGAGTTCATCTCTCACCTTATGAGCATGAAGAACCATGGTCCTCTGGCCCTCTTAGCAATGGATTTGGACGGTGAGCCGTATTATCGCATAGAGAAGTCCAGTTTCTTAATAGGGATGGTTGGCCTTAACGAGATGGTGCAATACCATACTGGTAAAGAAATACACCAATCCAAAGAAGCTCTTAAATTCGGCCTCAAAATCATATCCTTCATGAAACAGGAGGCCGAGCGTCTTGGCAAAGAATATGGCATCAAAATGCCATTAGAGCAGACGCCTGCTGAGAGCACAGCCTACCGTTTCGCCAAGTTGGATATGAAAGATTTCCCTCTACAGGCTAGTTCGGTCGTCAAAGGTAGCAAAGCCAATGGTGAACTATACTACACTAACTCTACCTATCTGAATGTCTCAGCAGATGTCAGCCCAATAGAACGAACCAAGATGGAGGGAATGTTTCACCCTCTCATCGAGGCTGGTGCACTTACCCATGTATGGTTAGGAGAGTCTAAGCCTCCGGCAGAAAATATTGCCGCCTTCGTAAAAAAGACGTTTTACAACACAGACAACGCTCAGATAGCCTTTAGCCCCGAGTTCACATCATGTTTGGACTGCGGAAAGACCAGCCGAGGGTTGAGGGAGACCTGCAGTTACTGCCAGTCCCCCAATGTGGAGGGCATCACACGCGTGACCGGATTCTTCTCCAAGATAAGCGGCTGGAACAAAGGCAAGATCGGCGAACTACATGACCGTAGGAAAGGTCAGAGCCTGGACTGAAACCTTTTAATTCCTTTCTTTATCGTTAAGCTATCCTCGGTCCAACAAACTGCCAGATTATCATGAATAGTATGGGGAGTGCTAACCATGTGGTCACGCTTTCTACTAAACGTTGGCGTTCTTCTTCCCTGATCGCAGGTCTGAGCTTTTTCGTAATGTAATCCACAGCATCCATGAACAGATAACCCCCATCCAGCGGGATTGCTGGCAGGGAGTTCGTGAGAGCGATCATCAGATTCATCCAGAACACCCAGTAAAAGGTATTAGCGACGATCCAGAAGAGATCTCCGTCTAATATCCAACCGGTTTCAAAGAGCCACGTCAACACAGTAGGCATCGGCGCCAAACCTATGAAAGGAAGTGCCAAATAGCTCAGAGAAGCCATCATCATATCGCTCAATGTCTCTGAGCCCTGAAGAGGGTCTTTCAAATATGCCAACAGTCCGGAAGGGGTATTGATACCAATACCGGCGAAATTCATAGTGATGCCTAGATAACCTTTAGGTAAAGGCCCACTTGTTAGCTCCACTTCGAAATAAGAGTTCTCCCAGGTGGATGTATCTTCGTCAAATTCCAGCATTACCAGCTCTACCACCTGCCCAGGCGTGGTATTAGACAGGTATTTGTTGAGTTCAGATATCCCCCGTATTTCCTGGCCGTCTATGGAATAAAGGAGCATCCCCGCCCTCACTCCCGATTCATAAGCTGGTTGACCTTTGGTTGCGGACTCGATGTAGACTCCTGTCACCATATAAACGATATCTTCCCCATTTTCAGTGACCACTTTAATCTCTGCCAATTCGCCTGGGTTGCTTGCATTGTAATTATAGAAGTCATCGATAGTGTTTATCTCAACGCCGCCCATGCTGATTATTACTGTTCCTACATCCAACCCAGCATGTTCCGCAGGAGAGCCGTCTGACAGAACTACAACGACGGGATTGTCTGGATATTGGGTTTCAACAGCACCCAACATAGGTATGGTTAGGATCAAGACTAATATGATGGCTACAATAAAATTGGTTGCGGGCCCGACAGCGTAAACATCGCTACGCTCTTTTTTACCGGCATTTATAAGTTGTTCTTCATCAGGCTCCACGAAGGCACCGATAGGGAAAATTAAAAAGAGCAGGCCCGTGGTTTTTATGTCCATACCGTTCACTCTGGTAAGGATTCCATGTGCTACCTCATGAATCACGATACATATTATGAGAGCTACGATTCCATATCCGATGGGAATTATGGGATTCAGACCTGGGATGCCCAAAATATATTCCGGACCAAGAGCGCTTTCTTTGGGTATTGTATGGATGATTGTCATCTGCCACAGGAGCAGGCCTGTAAAAATGATCATTAATGAGAAAACAACAATCTTGGAGAGAAGGGCGTATCCTTTCCAAAACCGTCTAGGTGCTGCCAGTCTTTCCATCAGGCCTTTGCCGGCCTGAGTCTTAAGCATTATAGTAGGGCCATAGGGTACAATTCCCTTCTCCTGAAGTATAGTACTTTTGCGTACGTAAACCCAAACAAACACATAAACAGCGATGAGTATCAGTACCAGGAGCAACGTGTCCATTAGGCTACGGGAACACTGTCAGGCAATTAATGGTTTTCATTACGGTCCTTGGTATTGCGAGACCAAATGTCATCCTCTATCTCCTCATAGATGTGGGCGAATTCGTCCTCGTACCCATCGCCATCCTGATCGTCTTGACACAATCTCTCGATCTGATCGCCTTTAAGCACCCAATAATGTATGCGCCACAGCTTTCCCTTCTTAAGATTGATTTGTTCCTGTGTAGTACTCAATATGCCCTCCTCTTCCAGCATATAAAACACGTCACGATCCTCGGAGGTAAGAATATTGTCTATTACCTCAGTCTCATAACCAAAGAAACTCATGATGTATTCCGCAAGGTCTTTAATCTCTTCCTCGCTCATTCCTTTCTTTCCGAGTGTGTTGCGCAAAGCAGAAACGATCTTCTCCATTGTCACGAATTTCAAAACCTGAGCCCCCGCCTTGTAAAGTTATACGCTCTAATATATTGTCGCATTAAAACAACTCACCATATTATCTCAACAGAGGGCGGATTCATATCAAATATGATATGCTTCGCCCATTTTAACTTTGTTTTCTTCACTGAAAGGTCCTCTCCCTCTGATACTATTGGCCTTTCAAAATCAAACCCAACCAGTCTTATCTTTTTGGCACCGAGATGCCGTGCCATACAGACAGCCCGGTCCCCATCCGTAAAACCACCCATATTCACCATCAAAAGATCAGGACGGCTCTGTGTTGTTGCTATTATAGGCCCATTGAAAAGATGTAAATGCTGCTGTATAAGATCTGCATTATCGCCATGAGCATGTATGACAGCTACGGCCCCACGGCGACAACATTCGGCCTGCGGAACGAGATCCCCATCGAGATCAGTAATAAGTATTTCTGGTATCAGATTGGCTTCAATGAGCGTCTTTGCGCTTGAGCCCGCGCAGATAACCGTCCCATCAATGTCAGTCAGCTCCTCTGGAACAACTGCGGCACCCACCACATTCACTACCCCGCTCATCAGTGGGATTAGATCATCGACATCGATCAGCCTCTTATTAAGTATCATATGACGAAGCATTCTGGCTGAGGCCTCATCCTGCAAGCGGGAATACCCCATTTCTTTAATTATCCTTTCATATACCGGTTCCCATTCCTCGAAATACATCGAGCAAATCTCACCCCTGGCTTTGTAATGTATAATCCTCTGTGATTATGCGGAAAGTTGACTGCAGAATGCTGGCTATGACAGCGAATGCGAAACCCAACATTAGTTCGATAGCTATGACCAACTCCCTTGTGGGAGTGAACCCCAATGCAAGAGCAAAAAGGTCCAGGAGTCCCTGTATTATGAAGGCAAGTGCGAAGAGTGTCATAGTAGCTATCAAAAAACTATGTCGGATCTGTTGTTTTTCAAGGTATAAGTCTAAGAATTTGCCTGTTTCATAGGATACTATTGCAAATATCCACATCCACAATACGCCAGTGCTGAATAGTATCACCATATATATGCCACTCGCCTCAGGTACATCAAGCGCAGATTTGACACCCAAGAACAACCCTGTTACAAAAAGGACGATAGAGACAATGGTGAATGGAATCGTTTGATTACCATGGCTTATAGCCCCCCTCAGGTTACGGTACCATTTTATCATTCTTGGAAGAAGCTTATAAGCATAACCTAAAGAATAGATGCCCAGGACCAAAAGCAATACCCCACCTACCATGCCAGAGAGATAATGCATTGACCCAGTGCTAAAAAGATAATAGAGATCAGGTATTATTGAAAAGATACCTAAAACGAGGAATATGATACCAATTGGTATTACAAAACGTTTCCTTTTGTCATCGTCCTGCATTACTTTCATTATGGTGTAGAGTGCACTCTCAACACCAGGGACCTGTTTGACAAACACACGCCGTACCGAATCAATTTTAGCTCTTGAGGATATGATAGGGTATATATATTCATCCTCAGCGCCGTCACTGACCAGGATGACCCTGTCTGGTTTAACAGCCTCTAAAACATATTCAAGCTCCTGAGAGATCTTACTGTCAGAACGATATCCTACCTTGGGATCGCCACATATGAGAGCTATATCGACATTATGACCTTCGGATGTCATCTCGTCATACATACTCAGCGCAGCGAGTATCATGTTAACGTCTGAGTCCTCAGGATCGTTAAGGGCAAGGGAGATGGCCGCTTTTTCATTTTCCTCTCGACCTATGACGGGGCTTGTTACATTTGCCTTTTTACCGAAGTCATCATCCCTGTCAACAGCGAGTATCAAGGTTTTTTTCATTATCCTCAAGGGAAAGGTAACCATGTTAATATTAATCTATTTTGTCCAGATCTGTGTCTTATAGGCAAGATATACAAAAGAAAAAGGTTTAATTCGAAGGATTGCCTAACCGAGGATCTGTGTATAATTAAAGGTGATTGTCTGAAGATCGTATGGCATGGTCATTCCTGTTTTGAGATCCGTAATGAAAAAACCATTATCACAGATCCTCATGATGGTAAGTCTATAGGCATTCAGCCGCCTCGCACAAAGGCCGATATCATACTTATTTCTCATGACCATTATGACCACAATGCTTCAAGAGTTATACGCGGCGATCACATTGATTTAATGGCCCAGGAAGGTCTCTTTAGCATCAAGGGGATAGAGATTGAAGGTCTCCGCACATTTCACGATGAGTCGGATGGCAGGAAACGTGGGATAAATACGATCTATCGTTTCAGAATTGACGATATGAAGTTCTGCCATATGGGAGATCTGGGCCATACTCTAGACGATAGAATTCTGAAACAGATAGGTAAAGTAGATGTCCTATTCATCCCTGTAGGAGGGGTGACGACGATAAATGCTGATCAGGCCAAGGTCCTTATAGAAAAAATAGGACCGAGAATCGCAGTCCCCATGCACTATCGGATCACGGGTCTAGGTCTAGTACTTGATGGACTGGATAATTTCTTGAGAGGTATCCCAGAAGAAAAGATATACCGCGTAGGTAATGAGATAGATTTCACCCATGATGATATCGCAGATGATATGGAGTATTGGGTATTCTCCATGTAAACCATGTAAAAAATCAGAAGTCAATATAAACCAAGGGCTTCCTCAAGATGACCAAGCTCTATTGTGGTACTAATATTACCAACAAGGGCACCTTTCGAATTCGCCACCACACACGCTCCCACCATAGCAGAACCGTAGTTGAGTGTAATCGGCGAGAATTCAACACCAAGAGCCCCAGAAAGTTCAGCCATTTCTT
>DUKW01000077.1 GCA_013329105.1 Candidatus Methanomethylophilaceae archaeon
CACTTCCTTTCCCCCGCCCCGGGCGCCCCCCGGCTCCCCCATCCCCTCTTCCCCCCCCCAAAAAACGTCCGCCCCGCCGGCACCGCCGATATCCCCCGGGGGAGCCCCATTAGCACCCCGCCGTCAGAGAGAGCCTCGATTATTAGGTAGGCGTAAGCGGGGCCACTGCCGCTAAGACCTGTGACGGCGTCAAGCAACGTTTCATCGACCCGATAGGCGATGCCCACAGCCTCCAGCATCGTTTTCACTGCCTCAGCGTCTTCTACCGTTGCAGTGGGACCAAGGGAGAACGCAGACGCGCTGGCCATTACCATACATGGTTGGTTAGGCATAACCCGAACGATGCGGGCACGTGGCATTAGCTCCTGCAAATCCTTTATAGGAATACCTGCTACGATGGATACCACAAGATGCTTATCGGTGAATAGTGCACCTAGATCCTCTAGAACCGATCTGATGTGCTGGGGCTTGACTGCCAGAAAAACGGTGTCTGATGATTCTATCACGGTTCTGTTATCAGCGGTAGTCTGGACGCCTAGTGTTTTTGTTATGTATTCTCTGCGAAGCTCAAAGATCTCTCCGGCTATGATATCCTCTTTGCTGCAGACGCCCTGCTCGATCAGACCTCGCATCAACGCCTCAGCCATATTGCCGGCACCGATAAAACCTATTTTTGCTGTCATCCTTCTCCTCCTCTTCATATTTCCAGCATATTAATCTCTGTTTGTTCACATAGTTCTAGCTGGATTGTCTAGAGGTTCCATAGAATCTTTAAATAATTATATTCTTTACCCTGTCGCAATGATGCTCGTGGAGGAATATTTACCAGTAGCGATTTTTGCTATAATTGCATTGGGATTTGCCCCATTAGCCTGGTGGGCCTCCAGGTTCTTCCGTCCAGAGAGACCTTCCGAGTGGAGGAATACAACCTATGAATGCGGCTCCGTACCTATTGGAGAAGCCCACGTTCAGTTCAAATTCCAGTATTATATGTTCGGCATAGTGTTTGTGGTATTTGATCTTGTGATCGTATTTTTGATGCTTTGGGCCGTGGTATTCTCCGACCTTACCACAATGGGCCAGATATGGGCGGTCGTTTTCTTAGGGGTTCTTCTTCTCGGTGTGGCTTATGCATTGAAAAAGGAGGAGTCACTATGGATATGAGCCTGTACCCACACGCTGTCGCTATGAGCGCCTCTGAATACATGAGTTGGTCGTCGGCAATGATCGATAATCTGCTAAGCAGCGGTACCAAGAGGGTGGTTGACAGATTGACAGGTCCTATCTGGGCTTGGGCGATGAAAAACTCGATTCACCCTCTGCACTTTGGATTGGCATGTTGCGCCCTGGAAATGGCAGCGGCATCCGACCCAAAGTATGATGCCGAGAGGTTGGGTGTAATATACCGCTCCTCACCCCGTCAGACTGATGTTCTACTGATAAATGGATGGATATCGAAGAAGGTCCGCCCCGATATCAGGCGTCTCTATGAACAGATGCCCAACCCTAAATGGGTAGTGGCTATGGGGGAGTGTGCAATATCCGGAGGACCTTGGTACGATTCTTATAATGTCGTACAGGGTGCAGATCAAATTGTTCCTGTGGATGTCTATATACCCGGATGCCCAGCTAGACCTGATGCCATGATAGATGGTTTCATGCTTCTACAAAAAAAGATCGAGAAATACTTCGAGCGGGGAGTTTTCCTGGAGGATTGAGCTCATGATCGAAGAAGATGAAGTCCATGAGGCGCCCAGTGTTGAGAGGATCGTCGAATTGATAAGCAGCAGATTCGGCGACGACGTCACTGTGCGCGGGACCAGGGAGCGTCGTGTGCTCCTCACAAGCAACCGAGAAAAGATATTCGAATTGTGCACTTATATTCATGATGTGCTCAATTTTGAGCAAACATCTTCTCTCTGTGGTGTGGATTACGAGACGCACATGCAGGTGGTCTACCACCTTTCTAATTATATGAACGGCGTCATGATCGAAATAGTAGTAGATGTTCCAAATGACGATCCCCGTATCGATTCGGTCACGCCCATATGGGAGGGCGCAAACTGGCATGAGAGGGAGACCTATGAGCTCTTCGGCATAATTTTCGAAGGTCATCCCAAGCTAGAGAGGCTACTCACACCTTGCGATTATCAGTTCTTCCCATTCCGCAAAACTTACAAACTAAGGAGGGCTGAATGATGACCTCAAAAATGTGGGTCACGATGGGACCGCAGCACCCCTTCTCTCATGGTCTTTGGACGCTTAAGGTGAAGGTGGATGGAGAGGTCATAACCGACGCTGAGCCGATAGTAGGTTACCTACACCGGGGATGGGAGAAAGAGTGCGAGAATCGGACTTACATTAAAATAATACCTATGACCGACCGTCTCTGTTATGCTTCTCCGTTAACATGGTCGCACCTTTACTGCAAGACTGTGGAAGAGGCTCTTGGTCTGGAAGTCCCTGAAAGAGCCCAGTATCTGAGGGTGGTGGCAGATGAGGTGTGCCGCATCCAGTCTCACCTCATGTGGCTGGCAGCCATGGGTACTGATCTGGGCAACCTGACGGTCTTCCTGTGGGCCCTTCGAGAGAGAGAGATGTTCCTGGATCTTTTCGTCAAGCTTTGTGGGCAGAGGATGACCACCAACTATCTTCGCATAGGCGGGGTACGTAACGATATGCCCTATCTCTTTGAGAGGGATTGCATGCGTGTCGTGGAGCTTTTTGAGAAAAGGCTCTGGGATCTTGTCGATCTCAACGACGAGTCGGCGATATTCCTGTCGAGGATGCAGGGGGTCGGATA
>DUKW01000093.1 GCA_013329105.1 Candidatus Methanomethylophilaceae archaeon
CAAGGAGGCCCGTAAAAGGGGTTGCAAGGCGTTTCTAGCGGTCTACAACATATCGGAGGGCGCGAACCCCGAGACTATAATCGACCCGTTACGGCCGCCGGAGAGACTCTCCTTCACGCCGATATCCTGAGCGTCGCAGACACAGCGCAACCCCTGAGGGCTGGCAGGCAGCATTTTTTCCTTCGCCGCCACCCTCTCACACTCTCCCTCCCCTCGCCCCCGACCCCGCAATCCGATATTTTTGCCGATATTGGCATACGGTGCTCAATATAGTGCATTGATGCACACATCGGAAAGGATCTAGGAAAAACGCCGATCGGCGCAGCCCTCGGAACATCAGGTCTTGACCTGATTGTGACAAAACATCGGATAACGTTTATCACATCGGGGAAAAATGCGCACCATCGCGGCCATGGACGGCATGGTGAGGAAAAGCGTGCTGCGTACTCTTGATTGCTCCTTAGAAAATTGTCGGAAATGGTTTCTACAGCGTGAGGATCCTAGCATTTTCCAGCTGAGGGAACCTCTTTTTCTTTCTCGGTTCGTTAGAAACCACATCGAACGTCTTCTCCAGCTCTATTGGCATGTTGATTTCGTTAATGCATTTGCTGGAGTTGTTCTTCCTCGTGATGTACTCATGAGCGAAGGATCGCGACATCGACTGAACGCCTTTGAAATCGATCGATATGTGCTTTTGTTTCAAGGATTCGATTCGGTTGAACAGCTCAGATGCGTTGTCCCTTAGCACCAGGTTGCGTGCCAGCTCTTCCGAGATAACTATGTTGTAATAATCCACGTACGCTCCCTCCGTGATTAATGTAATTCTATTCTAGCGCTTATTAAAGTTCCGCAGTATTTCTCTTTCAATATAAACTTTAGGGGTTCACGTTCATTACCGGACATGTAAAGCCCTCCGTTACCGGATGCGATGAAGACCTCTCCTTTCTGTTCGTTGATGAAATATTCTATACTTTCCCCTAAACCGTATCCTCGTTCGATAGATATCTTTGAGCTGAGGCCGTTGAGTGCCTGATCGATAGCTTCAGTATCGTCATATTCATAGCCCACGTCTCTCAGGCTGCCCCCTATGGTTATCCCATCGTCCAGGATGCAGAACTCCATGAACCCCTTGCTGGGGTATTTCTGGGCGGTTGCGGCGGCGAAATTGAATTTGGAGTGTTGGTATACGTTATCAGACAGCTCTCCCAGGATGTATCTGAAATTGCCGGTTTTATCAACTTCTCCTGCCAGATTGCATATATGGTCCATTATCGGGTCGAAGTGTTTCTTATCAACGGGGAATGTTGAATATGGCAGATAGGTTGCGCAGCAATCCTGTCCAGGCCTCCTTTGGATTAATGTGGAGATGTAGTCTCTGACCTTCTGATCCTCGGGGAGTTTCATATCCAGCGATTGATCGCGAACGAATTCACATATCAATGGAAGGAAGGTTGTTGGATATATCCAGGTGATTCTTGACAGATCCACCGATCCGGTTTGTTTGGAAGCGTCCATCAGGCTTGAGTATTTGGAATAATTCCTCACCAGTTCGGGTAAGCGCTGCCCCATAATGTAGGATTATTCTTCTGAGATAAAATTGTTAAGGACAGAATGGTATGTTTAAGATATGGGATAAATAAAGAGAAGGCTATAAATGCATATATGAAAATTAATTTTTATGGAAAATAAAAACAAATTCTATTTTGGAAGGATAATGGGAGAACTTCTTAGGATTGAAAAGAGAATCGATCCGAAGATGGTCAACCATTGGGATGATGTGATTTTTGGATTGCTCCATGGAATCGAACCTGTAATCGACGAGTTCTTCCCAGAGGACAACGAGCCATATAGACAAATAATTACTAAAGAAGATTACTCAACGTTCTGTGACATAATGAATGAATGTAGGCGAATGGGTGATGATTTCAGGGGTTATTACGATGTAGAAGACAAGTACAGTTTCGAAAGAGGAAAGGCGTGCATAATCTTGGACTATTTCAGATTGGCTGGTTTATATCCTGACATTGTAGAAAAAATAAATAGTGAGCACTCACCAGTAGAAGTTAGATATGCACATATTGACAAAGAAAAGGATGTTTGAAAGACTATGTCTAATCATCGCACGGGTTTTCAACCAACAGATGAAATCTTCTGCGAATAAGATTCCTGATCTCGATCTGCCAAGGTATGATCGGATCAAGCTATGGTGATGGTGATTTAAGTGGATAAAGAGGAAAATGCCTTGGTCATGTACCTTCAGGAGGAGGCGAAATGCCCACACTGCCACGAGCCTTTAGAAAAAATTCCTCAAAGAAAGACTCGGTGCAAGAATTGCGATCAGTACTTTTTCGTCCGGACGAGACCCTCTGATAGCAGAAAGGTTATAGTAACGGCTGACGGAGTGACGCTGATAGATGAACAATGGTCTGAAGAAAACAAGAAAAGAGAGGCTCAGAGGATGGACGAGGCCTTAAAAGAATTACCGGAGGACAGTCCCCTTTATGAAATCCATCATTTGATAGCGAAAAAAGAATCATTGAAAGGTAACTATGACGTGGCTTGGGGTCATTTCAACCTCGCTCGTGAGAGCGCATATGAAAATAACGTACCGACAAGAAAGATCGTTGTTGATATGATCAGACAACTGGAAGACGAAGGAAGAAAGGAGTACGCCCTCCAGATGACTTGTAAGGAACTATGTAAAGATGCAGTGAGACTCATTGATAGGGATATTGAAGGCATCGTAAGAGGTTTGCCTCCGGGTCTAGCCATAGATTCGTTAGTAAAGGAACTTGGTTATGACAGGACAGAATTCAAGAATAAAGCGACAACGTGGTGTCAGGCAGTCATCAGGAGCGATCGAAAAGACTTGGAAAAGATCGTGGACGCCT
The DNA here is from genome assembly GCA_013329105.1 of Candidatus Methanomethylophilaceae archaeon. Classification (GTDB taxonomy): domain Archaea; phylum Thermoplasmatota; class Thermoplasmata; order Methanomassiliicoccales; family Methanomethylophilaceae; genus UBA9915; species UBA9915 sp9915u. The sequence goes on from DUKW01000093.1 coordinate 2,892, forward strand.
TGGTGGAGTTCGCATTCAACCGACCGATGCCGATCAGGAGAGTTAAATCGAAATATTGGGAAGATTCACCAAAGTCTTCTTCGGACTTGGGAGTTGAGAGGGAGATTAGATATTGTTCCAATTGTGGAAAATTCCTCTCAGAGGAGGGTAACTACTGTCCAAACTGTGGTCAGAGAACAAAACAAGAAGAGCAGAACCAGAGTATCAAGAAACAAGGACTACTCGGCAAAATCAGAAAGAAGCTGATCGGTTGACAAATGAATATTTCCAGTTAATGACAAGTTGGTGATACTAATGTTCTGGGACGATGATGAGAAACCAAAGAGAAGGAATATACATGTACAGCGTTACGGAACGCACTCTAGGCATCGCCGCGGACGGAGATACCTTCAGGTACGTTGCGGACGACGATCCGAGCTTCAATGAATGCGGGTTCGTCGTCAAAGCGTACGTATGCTTCGATTCCAAGAAGCGAAGCAAAGATGAACAGGAGCTCAAGGCAAGTTTAATGGACAAGGTCAACGAGTTGAGCGGAAGAAAATTCCACGACCCTGTTAAAGCCCTCGCCAAGAAGACCGGCTGGATGTCCAAGTACCTTGATTACGAGCTGGACGCTGAAAGTAGGATGACCGTTACCTACAAGAGCAACGCCATGACCTTCTTCCGCAACCGCACTGGAATGTTCGTGATGCTGACGCCGTCAAGCCGCTGGGAATCCACGATGGCTGCTTACGACGCGAGAGAGAACATGGAGAGGGCGTTCGCCATCTTCAAGAACGAGTTGGACGGCGTACGCGGGGCGCACCGGCGACCCGGTGCGCGCCCGCGGTCGGCTGCTGATAAAGTTCCTAGCACTAATGATCAGAGTGAAGATGCACATCATCGTCGCCTCGAGTAGAATGAAGAACCTCACCGTGGAGAACGCACTGATGTCCGCATCCACGTACGAGATCGTCAAGGACCGCGGCATAAACGTCAGGTCGGAGAAGACTGCGAGGGTCCGAGATATCTTCGAGCTGTTCGGGGTCGAGGACCCCGAACAGCTGCATCTTCCTCATCAAGCACCTTGAGGCTGTAGCTCAAATATGGGGATTTCGGTTGAAAGGGCCCTAATTCCTGATCAGAATCGCGAGATGATCTTTGTGATATATTGTCGGTCTTATGCCACGAACAATGGCGGGACAGATTTTGGCAGTCTGTAAACCTCTCATGAAAGATTGTCCTCAGAAATGACGATCGATGTTCACATATCCAGACGCTGTTGTGGATAAAACTAAATATACTGTTATCATGTTAAGGTCGATTTCACAACGAGGGTTTTCCTGCCAAGGAGCAGCCCCTCATATGATTAAGACCTGAGGTGTCCTGATGGGAAAAGTGCCGCGAATCCAAAAGGAGATGTTAGCCTGTCTCCAGTGTGGCTATTGCATTGATGTTTGCGAGGCTCATGCTCAGACCCCATGGGAGTCCGTTACTCCTAGAGGCAAGATATATTACCTGACCCAGTTAGACAAGAAGAACCCCATCGACCTCGTCCTGGGGCGTAAAGTGGAAGTAAGCCCAGAGTTCGTTGATGCCATGTACAAATGCACCGGTTGCGGGAATTGTGAAGCGGTATGCCATGCCAACCTCGAACTGGTAACATTCTGGGAGCGGGTCAGGGGCTGGCTAGTAGATGAGGGTGTCGCGCCTCTGCCTGCTCACCAGAAGCTGAAAGAGCGCATAGCCGAGACCCGCAACCCTTACGGAGAGCCGCCATCGCAGAGGGACGCTTGGTGGCCGGAGAATGTCCAGCGCGATGAGAACCCTGACGTAATCTTTTTCGCAGGCTGCACCGGCTCATACCGTATGCAGGACATCGCCCAGGCAGGCGTCGAGGTGCTGCACCGTGCCGGTGTGAAGCTTAATTGCCTCGGTGAGAATGAATGGTGCTGTACCTCACCCGCTCTGAGAACTGGACAAAAAGATACATCGATGACTGCTTCCCGTGAAGTGGTCGATGCCGCAGATGCCATAGGAGCCAAGGACATGGTCATGACCTGCGCTGGCTGCTACAAAACCATCTCCAACGACTTCGGTAAGTTCTATGCCAAGACGGGACAGGAAGTCAGTCATTTCACGCAGTACGTGGAAGAGCTGATCAAGGACAAGAAACTAAAACTCAGCGGAGAGCTGAACGCCAAAGTGACATATCATGACCCTTGTCATCTAGGCCGTCATGCCGGTGTCTACGATGCCCCCCGCAACATCTTAAAGAAGATCAAAGGTTTAGAATTCGTGGAGATGGAGCGCAGCCGCGAGAACTCCCGCTGCTGCGGTGCTGGCGGAGGATACAAGAGTGCCTTCAATGATCTCGCTGTGAACATTGCTGCCGAGCGCGTTCGCGATGCAGAGGAAGTTGGTGCGGAGATCATCGCCACTGCCTGTCCTTTCTGCGTCCTTAATCTCAAGCAGGGCGCCAAGAAGATAAACTCCCCCATCCAGGTCATGGATATCTCACAGATGCTTCTTCAGGTCACCGAACCGGTGGACTGAGCGCAAAACCCTTTCACCTTTCTCCATAATATCAATGCTGAGCTCTCGTATACATCGAGCGATGGCTCCGCTCATCCGGGGATCGTCTAAATTAGGTTCCGCTCTTAGATCGATTTTTACGGTCGATTTTCATGAATACATAATAAAATGGTTGCCGCTATCGATAGCCATAGGCATCATGGGAGGGCTTCTCTCAATACTATTCGACATGATGATTTGAATTCACATGGTCTCTCTCCTACGGCAATCCCCTCCCTTGGTACGTGCTCATACTGATACCTGCTGCCTGGGGCCTGGTTGCCGGTGCTATCCTAACCATTTTCCCACGAGCCAAAGGTTTTGGGAGCGATGAGGCCATCGAGTCTATACACCACAAAAAGGGACACATACCCTGGTATCTTGTACCGAGCACTCTCTTTGCCGGTGGATGACCATAGGTACAGGCAGCAGCGCCGGCAGAGAGGGACCCTCTTATTGATAGGTGCGTCTCTGGCCTCGACGCTTGGCAATTGCATAACCGTTCCGATATGCGCTCTTCATCATAACCGGTATGGCCGCCTGCCTCTCCGGTTTGTTCAGAGCACCTCTTGGATGTACCATCTACGCCCTGGAAGTACCATACAGAAACGATATGGAATCAGATGCTGCAGTGCCATCAACTCATATCCAGCGCCGTTGCTTTGCTCTTTCTCCTTTGACATAAGCGCCCTGGGCGTTGTTAAGGTGGCAGATACCATACACACCCGTAATCGCCTTGCATGAGGATACATCTCTTGCAGCGGCGGCCGCATAGTCAGGGAGGACCACCATTACATACATCCTATAGTGGACACTCAAAGTAGGGTTGTAGGCCAAGTACAAGGCGAACTTATAGAGAGGATGGCGTAGACGCCTTTGAGATCATGAATACAAGCTACTCACCGTCTTCCATAAGGTTGATGGTTGTGGATCCCAGAGACGGAAGGACCTTACTGGGAATCCTGGCCAGAATTGATGTGCTCATGGCTCTCGAAAGATTGGACGAGAGGCAGCATCAGATTTGATTTCGAGATGCTGTCAGTACAACCGCACTCACTTAGATGCAATCGACGTCGACTTTCCTTTTTGCTTCGACACTTTGATATACTGCCTAACTCTGGGATGAATTCCATTTATGTCGTTTGAGCTACTGCATCCCCGTATTAGGGAGCTTTTGGACTCCCTTAACATGTCTGCTCCTACAGCACCTCAGGAGGGGGCGATACCGTTGGTGCTTGAGGGCAGGCACCTGCTGATAATGGCTCCGACAGGTATGGGAAAGACTGAGGCCGCCATGCT
>DUKW01000146.1 GCA_013329105.1 Candidatus Methanomethylophilaceae archaeon
TTCACCAGTATGAATTCCCATAGCGTCGAGGTTTTCCATATTGCAGACGACTATGCAGTTATCATTTGCGTCGCGCATCACTTCGTACTCGTACTCTTTCCAACCAAGCACACTCTCTTCAATTAATACCTGATGTATACGTGAGTAAGCCAGTCCTCTTCCGACTATCTCTTCCAACTCTTCTTGGCTGTAGGCTATGCCGCCGCCCGTCCCCCCTAAGGTGTATGCCGGGCGTATTAGCACAGGATAGGATCCAATCTCTTCCACCGCCTCTTTTGCTTCTTGTATAGTGTTCACGGTACGGCTTTTGCAAACCGGTTCGCCTATCTTTATCATCGTCTCCTTGAAAAGCTCCCGGTCTTCCGACATGGCAATGGCTTCAGGCTGAGTCCCAAGGAGCTTTACACCCAGCCTGTCGAGGTCTCCCCGTTCAGCCAGCTCGGAACAGATATTGAGTGCTGTCTGTCCTCCCATACCGGCCAGTATACCGTCCACTCTCTCCTTTTCCAAGATCTTCAGCACAGTGTCGGCGTCAAGAGGCTCTATATACACTTTATCGGCCATATCTAAATCTGTCTGGATCGTTGCCGGGTTGGAGTTTACAAGGACAACTTCATAACCTTCCTCCCTTAGCGATTTGCAGGCCTGTGAACCTGAGAAATCAAACTCTGCCGCCTGTCCGATGACTATGGGGCCAGAACCTATCACCATCAGTTTTCTGTATTCCCGTTTCATTGCCGCACCTCCATCATATTTCCAAGGCGGTCGAACAGGAAGGAGGTATCCCAGGGTCCTGGTGACGCTTCCGGATGGTACTGTGTGGTAAAGAGCGGCAACTCTTCATGTTTCAGACCCTCTATCGTTCCGTCATTGATGTTAAATTGGTCTGCTATCAGGCCGGTGCCCCTGAGTGAGTCTGGGTCTACAGCGTAACCATGATTTTGAGAGGTGATATACACCCGTCCATTGTATAGAACTGATTGGTTTGCCCCCCGGTGACCAAACTTCATCTTATAGGTTTTGGCCCCAAAGGCCAGGGCGGTAAGTTGGTTTCCCATGCATATTCCCATCAGCGGTATGGACTCAGCAACCTGACGAATGGTCTTGATGGTAGTGGATTTTATCTCTGGGTGATTAGGGTCTCCTGGGCCGTTCGAGACCAGAGCACCGTCGATACCCGAATCAAGTATTACATCTGCGGGCGTATCATAGGGAAAGCGTATGACATTGTAACGTGAACGCAGATCGTTTATAATGCTCGTCTTAGCCCCGCAGTCGATAAGCCCCACGGTGAACCTTTTTCCCTCCCTGTAGGTTATGATCATTTTTGGGGATACCTCGGCTATGAGATTGCTTTCATATGGATGCGGCATACTTCTCACTTTATCCACCATCTCTTCAGGATGGTCTTCGTATGTGAGGACGCCGCGAAGCGCACCATACTGCCGTATCCTAATGATAAGCTCACGGGTATCGACATCATGAAGCCCAGGGACGCCGGCATAGCGCAGATAATCGTTTAGCGATCCCCCCCCGTACATCATACTAGGCTCTCTGCAAAGCTCACGGACCACAAAGCCTTTGACATGAACATTATCAGATTGGTTGAAACTGTCGTTTATGCCGTAGTTGCCGATGAGCGGGTAAGCCATGATCAGTATTTGTCCACGATATGATGGGTCGGTAAGACTTTCCTGGTAACCAGTCATGCCGGTGTTAAATACGACCTCTCCAAAAACCGTGTCCTGATGGCCGAATCCGGCGCCTCTGATAACGGTGCCGTCTTCCAACACTAGAGAACAATCTTCCATCAGAATGCTATTGAAATTGTGGATTGTACTTAATTGTTGTCTTTTAACGATGACATAAGAATCGGGGGCCTGTCTGATAGGAGACAAATCCTTTCGGAGATATTTACAATAAGCGAAACAACGATATAAGCTGGCAAGGATGGCGATGCAATGAGGATTCTCCGCAATAATCTTGATGCTGGTGAGATACGCGTGCAGATTGAGAGCAAGGACTATCTCTGGCACCTCTTCAACGTCTTGGAAGTGGGGGACCTGGTGACGGCCTCAACACATCGCCGTGAGGAGAAGAAGAGCGACAAGATTCGTGCGGAGAGGACCGAGAGGAAGCGAATGACTTTAGGGATACGTGTAGAAAAGATCGAATTCTCGGACTTTGATATACGCTTACGTGTGCTGGGAACGATCGAGGAGGGCCCGCAGGATATAGGCCAGCATCATACTCTGAATCTTGAATCTGGAGAGATCCTCACGATCCGAAAGGATTCATGGAGGCAATCGCAGCTCGATCGCCTAAGGCGTGCGGAGAGCGAGTCCAAAAAACCGAAAGTTCTCTTCGTTTCCATGGACCAGGACGAGGCGCTGATCGCTGTGCTTCATCAATTTGGAGTTAGAGAGCAGGCTGCGATACAATCTCTCCGTTCAGGTAAACAGTATCAGGGACAGGATGAGAGCGATTATTTTGGAGAGATTATAGATAAATTACGCCAGATATTTGAAGAAGGTACACCGCTGGTTATACTGGGCCCAGGTTTTGCTAAGGAGGACCTTCTAAGAGTCGGTCGAGAGAGGGCCCCTGAGATATTCCGCCACGCTCATACCTTCCATACAGGACAGTCAGGGATGGCAGGGATAAATGAATTGATGAAGCGCGGGCTGGGAACGGAAGTACTGCGCGAGTCGCGTGTAGCTATAGAGGTCGAGTTAGTCGAAAGGGTGTTGGAATTGATAGCAACAGATGGTGCGGTTGCTTATGGTATCAAGGAGGTCAGCGACGCTGCGGCAATGGGAGCAGTCGAGACGTTGTTAATATTGGACGCCCTATTAAGGAATGAAGACTTAGATGCGTTGATTCGTAATGTGGAAGCTCAGGGTGGGAATGTGGTAGTAGTGTCTGAACAGCATGATGCTGGGAAGGAACTTGATGCCATCACCGGCATCGCCGCAATCCTTCGATACAAAATATGATCTTTTTTATAGGTTCCTACGAAAATGTTTTTTATCCTCTTGCTAATGGGGGATCATCAGCGAACGAGATCAGGTTTCGTTTATTGTTTACGACTCATTATGGTCATCTTAATATCTTAAAAGGTTAGATGACTATATGAACGGAGGATAGTGGATGAAAGACATATCATTGGTTCTGGCCAAGATCAACAATCACGTTACATTCTGTGACACAACACTTCGTGATGGCGAGCAGGCTGCGGGCATAGTCTTTGCCAACATAGAAAAACTACGCATAGCCAAACTCTTAGACGAGTTGGGTGTGCAGCAGATAGAGAGCGGGATACCAGCTATGGGAGGGGATGAAAAGAAAGCCATCCGCAAGATCGCTCAGATGGGTCTCAATGCATCCGTGCTGGGCTGGAACCGTGCTTCCTTAGAGGATATAGAGCATAGCATTGATTGTGACGTCGATTCTGTGGCAATATCGATGTCTGCTTCTGACATTCATATCGAGCACAAGCTGCGCAAGTCTCGTGAGTGGGTACTTGATCGTATCCAGGAAGCGGTGGAATTCGCTTCCGATCACGGTTTGTACATCTCATGTAACGGGGAGGACGCATCCCGTGCGGACCCGGAGTTTCTGATAGAATTTGCCAAGACGGCTGCAGAGGCGGGGGCGCACCGTTTCCGCTACTGTGATACCCTTGGTATAGATGATCCGTTCTCCGCCTATAAAAATGTGAAGATGATATTGGATAATGTAGACATCGATGTCGAGATGCACACTCATAACGACTTTGGGATGGCCACTGCTAATGCAGTGGCCGGGATCAAGGCTGGCGCCAAGTTCGTAAGCACGACTGTCATGGGTATTGGGGAGCGGACCGGGAACACACCTTTGGAAGAGATCGTCATGACCTGTAAACATATCCTTAAGATACCAACGGGTGTGGAGACAGAAAGGCTGAAAGAGGTAGCTGAGTTTGTGGCCAAGGCTTCTGGAAGGGATATACCTCCCTGGAAACCCATCGTGGGCGAGAATTGTTTCGCTCATGAGGCAGGCATTCATACCGATGGTGTGATAAAATATCTTAGCAATTATGAGCCCTATTCTCCAGAGGAAGTAGGTCAGACGAGGAAGATAATAATTGGAAAGCACTCGGGGAGGAGCGCTATAATATCTGCCCTCAAAGAGAAAGGTATAACAGTGGACGAGGAAACGGCCTCCAAGTTGCTACCCCTGGTGAGGGCCGCATCGGTCAGCCTCAAACGCAGTCTCAGTACCAACGAACTGCTGTATCTTTACCAAGACTTCAAAGAAGGGACCAACGTCTTAGATGAGATAGAGGAGTGATCGTTTATGAGACGTGTGGTATTGGTACCTGGGGATGGTATAGGCCCTGAGATCACTGATGCAACCATGAAGGTTATCGAAGCTCTGGGCGTGGAAATTGACTGGCAGATAGTGGAGGCTGGAGCCAAAACTATGGAGGAATATGGACGTCCTTTATCACCCAAGTTTTTTCCCTTGGCATGGGAATGCGGTGTGGTCCTGAGAGGCCCTATAAGCTCTCCCCTCGAGAAGGGGCGCCGGAGTGTCAACACAATAATCAAGGAACGTCTAAACCTTTATGCAAGCGTACGTTTTGCCAAATCCATACCAGGCGTTGAATCCCTTCGCGACGATGTAGATATGGTGATCGTGCGCGAGAATACAGAGGGGATTTACGTAGGTTTCGAAAGGGAAGCGGCACAGGGTGTGGTGGAGAGCATAAAGCTCACCACTGAAAGCGCCAGCAGACGCATTGCCCGCTTCGCCTTTGAGCTGGCCTCCAAAACAGGCAGAAAAAAAGTGACAGCGCTTCATAAGGCAAACGTCCTAAAGATGGGTGACGGTCTCTTTGTTAGCACAGTAGAGAACGTATCCAAGGGATATACGGGGCTAGAGTTCGAGGAAATGCTCATAGACAGCGCCTGCCGTCAGATGGTAATGGACCCAAAGTCTTTTGATGTTGTGGTGGCGCAAAATCTCTATGGAGACATAGTCACCGATCTTGTAGCCGGTTTGGTGGGAGGTTTGGCGCTGATGCCAGCGGCTAACATCGGAAACGACATAGCGGTGTTCGAGGCGGCCCATGGCCCGGAGTTGGAGATTGCAGGCAAAGGTATCGCCAACCCGTCGGGTCTGATGCTTTCTGCGGCTTGGATGCTAGAGCACATAGGATTCCAGGAAGCCGGCGAGAGGATGAAAAATGCGGTTTATGCCACATTGGCAGAGAAAGAATTCCTCACACCGGACATGGGTGGCAATAGTGATACAGAGAGGTTCACTCGGGCCGTTATCGATGCTCTTTGAGCTGAAGCCATGCTAATCATCGCTCGCCCGTACCTTCTTTCGCTGTCTCCCGCCCGTCTTCTTTAATTTATTGTTGTCCAGTGCCCATTGGAAGCCTTTAAGCTCAGCTGGGGCTATTAGCACCTTATCCCCTGGTATGTAGCGCCGATTGGTAACCCAATTTGTGAACGCAGACGTTACACGATATTCATCAGCATCCTGAACAATCTCTTCCACCGGTCTCCTTCCCTTCATTTCGGAGAATGTACCGTTGAATGTCTTTGTTTTTCCACCCTTTACCTCAACCACCCGGTTGCAGACCGTGTCGAGCAGATAACGGTCATGTGTAACGATCATCATACTCCCCTCGTAGTCCAAAAGTGCCGATTCTACTGCGTGTCGGGAGGGGATGTCAAGGTAATTAGTAGGCTCATCTAGTAACAGGAAGTTGCTCTCTTTGAGGAGGATTAACGCAAGAGCCACCCTCCCTCTTTCTCCACCCGATAGTGTTCCGATGGGTCGCTCGACAGACTCACCGAACAGCAGCATCCTTGCCAACATTCTGCGGGCATCGGCCTTACGTTCAGTTCCTAAGACCTGCAGCAACTGTTCCTCAGCGCTGAGGCGCAGATCCAACCCCTCGTGTGTCTGGGATTAATATGCTACCTTGGTGCCGGGAGCCATCCACAGCTCTCCGCGATGAGGGATCTCGCCGATCAGGGCTTTGAGGAGACTGCTCTTCCCCTCCCCGTTGGCACCGAAGACACCTATTTTATCCCCTTTGTAAACTTCAAGGTCAACGCCTGAAAGTAGGACGCGTCCTCCCCGCTTAACCTCTAGGTCCTTAGCTGTAATGACATTCTTACCTGATTTATTGACTGCTTGTATCCTCACCGTTATGTTTTGTGTCTTAAATGGTGCCTCTGGGACCTCTACCCTCTCTGCCATGCGTTTGCGCGTCTTATGCAGAGAGAGGAACCAGTTATCCCGGTGCTGTTCCTCGGCGATCCTCTCTTGCCGACGTTTTTCGTTCAACATACGACGGTATTCTTTCTCCTGGCGCTCAAGATCCATCATTTTCTTCTTGATGAATGCAGTGTAGTTGCCACGGTACTCACGGGTGCGGCCATCCTCGATCTCTACCACTCTGGTAGCGACTTTGTCAAGGAAG
>DUKW01000059.1 GCA_013329105.1 Candidatus Methanomethylophilaceae archaeon
CGGCAGCACCTATACGGTGACCGGCAACTGACATGACATCATCGACACGTCCGAGGATCCAGATATCACCGTCCTTGTCGATTCTTCCCCCATCTCCCGTGAAATAGTATCCAGGATAAACATCCCAGTATGTTTCGCGGTAGCGCTTGTGGTCGCCCCATAGCGTACGTGTTATGGATGGCCAAGGTTGTGTTATAACCAAGCGCCCATCCTCATCCAATTCGCATACGGTCTTATCTTCTCTGATGGTCAGAGGTGAGACTCCAAAGAATGGTTTTGTGGCGCAACCAGGCTTGAGATTGGTGACACCATGTAGTGGAGAAATCATTATACCACCTGTTTCCGTCTGCCACCAGGTGTCTATAACCGGGCTCTGTTTGTTGCCTACGACACTGTAATACCAATACCACGCCTCCGGGTCTATGGGCTCGCCCACACTTGCTAAGAGTCTTATGGATGAGAGGTCATGTCTCTTAACCCAATCATCACCAGTCTTACGCATCATTCTTATAGCTGTGGGGGCAGTATAGAAGACGTTAACCTTCCACTTCTCAGCCACCTGCCAGAACCTGTCTGGTTGTGGGTAATTGGGGACACCCTCAAACATAAGTGTGGTACCACCAGCGGAAAGTGGGCCATATAATATATAACTGTGGCCGGTTATCCAGCCTATGTCAGCGGTACACCAAAAGACCTCACCCGGCTGATATCCGAATATGTATTCAAAAGTGACTGTTGTGTAAAGGTTATACCCGCCACAGGTATGGAGGGCTCCTTTGGGTTTTCCAGTAGAGCCACTGGTATAAAGTATGAAAAGAGGGTCCTCCGCATCCATGATTTCAGGCTCGCAGAATGCGGAAGCATTGGCCATCTCTTCATGGTACCAGAAATCACGCCCTTCTTCCATCACAATATCCGATCCAGTTCGTCTCACAACAATGACAGTCTCAACAGAGGTGCCACGTTCCAGTGCTTCGTTGGCTTTTCCCTTGAGGTCTATCACCTTTCCGCCACGGAAACTTCCGTCCGACGTGACTAAGACTTTTGCGCCACAGTCATCTATACGATTGTATAAGGCGTCGGAACTGAACCCTCCAAAAACAACACTGTGTATTGCACCGATGCGTGCGCAGGCAAGCATAGATATTGCCAGCTCAGGGATCATAGGCAGATATATGGCTACCCTGTCTCCTTTGCTGACACCTTTGGACTTTAGGACATTGGCAAACCTGTTAACCTCATATTGAAGCTGGCCATAAGTAAGGATACGAACATCATCGTCCTCCTCTCCCTGCCATATTATGGCCGCTTGGTTCTTTTTCCCATTGTTTACATGTCTGTCGATACAGTTATGGGTGACATTGAGTTTGCCGCCTTTGAACCATGTAATCCTTACATTGTCTTTATCCCATTCCAAGACCGAGTCCCAATCCTTTGAGAACCATTCGATCCTGTCGGCCATTTTTGTCCAGAAACCCTCAGGATCCTTTATGGATTCCTCATACATGTGCTTGTACTCATCTTCACTGGTGATCAGAGCACCTTCTAGGTGCCTTTTCGCCGGTCTGATGATTTTGGGTATTTTTTCCTCACTCATGTTTGTCCTCCGTTTTTCTAACATACTCTTTGATGTAGGTTACTACAGGCGAATCAATAAGGGATTGACCTCCCGCTTTCTCTGAAAATGGAACTCTTATATTTTAAATGTGTGTTTTTTCGTCAAAAAATAGGCGTCATTCGTAAATAAACAACGAATATCGAATGAAATTAATGTATGGCACAATCCCTTGTTTCCTCATTAACAATATTTGCTGGGAGAACGTAGGTATAATTCTCCACCGGGCCGTCTGTCTTTTTAATAGATACCATAACCACTCCCTCGGAGAACTCTATGTTGGCGTTTTTGACCTTGGATTTGTAATATGATACCCTCTTACCAGATCTTGTGATCCGTCTTTCTGTGCAGCTGAGTAGGCCCGCATCCTCTAATTGCCTAATCTTGCGATAGCATGCAGCGATAGGAATGCCCAATCTTTCGCTCATCTCTTTGGCGCTCATGGCCTCTCTCATCGTTGCCAATGTTATCTTTGCTGAGTAGAGGTCAGTTATGAGCCTAGAGGTTTCAAGAGCTCGCATGAGGACTCACGTCATGGTTATTGGGATGATGAATTATATATCTTATTATCAGAAGTGATAGCTGCAATCTGGGTGTTTTCAGATAATTTTTACTCTTCATCATACAATCGCCTATCGATATCCAATCCTCCCACCAAGATACCGATGTTCAGACCTAAGACAGCTCCCATTAAGACATCAAATGGGAAGTGAAGGCCCAGCATAATCCTACTAACCCCTATAGCCACCGCAAAGACTAATACCACTGGTGCCCAGCGTTTACAGCGCATTATAAAAACGCCAGTGACAGTGAATGCACCTAATGTGTGGCCGGAAGGAAAAGACTCACTAACGGCGCTACTTAGCGCCTCTACACCACTCAGGACTTCATAAGGTCTTGGCCGATCAATAAGAGTCTTCATGCTGTAACCGATTAAAATTGTGACCAGCATGGCCAGAAGAATTCCAGCTCCCAAGCGGGGGTGGCCTCCAACCCATAATATCAAAGAGAATATTATTATGAAATAAAGTGAACCCAGTTCTGTGAATACTGTCAGAAAATCGGTCATATGACCGGGCACGCCGAGTCCATAGATGTAATAGAATGCAGTCTCGTCTTTCTCCAGTAAAGGTTGGTAATCAAGAAGCAAAGGTGAAATGGCGATGAGGATAATCAGGCATGCCAAGAGAACATACTGTAAAGACCCACCCTCGTCGCCGTTCCAACGCATGTTTTGGGATTGACGGACAGCTTCAAATCGTTTTCTGCTTATCTGATATGCCGTTGGCATAATATTTATATGATTTTTAACCTGAGGATATTCCGATTACTAAATGGACACTATTATATTGCCTGTAGACTTATCACGCCAGTCTAAGATGATGATACCCTGCATGGTTGAGTTTAGTCGTTTTGGTATAAGAAAAGTGATAGTTCTTTATGTGAATCCAGAAGGAGTGCCCCTCACTAAGATCACATTGGATGAACTGAATGATTTCGTGAACCAGCTCTGTGAGGAAGGCTTCGACGCAGAACTTAAAATATCAACAGGGCTACGTCCCTATGAGGTCATTATACACTGTGCTGAAGAACTTGGGGCCGACACCATCGTCATGCCATCAAGTGGAAAAGGGAGGGCAACCATGTTACTCTTGGGTAGCAACTCCCTTTCTGTTCTCCGTAAAGCTAGTGTTCAAGTATTGCTTAAGAGATTCATCAAAGGTCCTGGGGGAAGTATATGTGAGACTTTTCCCCTAACTTTTAAGAAGGTCATGGTGGTCCTTCCCCCAATGAGCAGGGATAATGGTTTTATGGAAAGGGTCAACAGATTAATAAAGAGGGGCAGACTCGATAATGTTTTGATATTAAATCCAGTATCGGGAGCGAAAATGGAATACAGCTACAGCAACATAATGTCGCCAGAGGAAATATATAAAAAAATGGAGTTAGGAGAATATGATATAGGGAGCGTTCCCAGAAATATATTGGACGCGATTGTAGCTGAATCCATCAGCCTTTTGGTACTCCCAGGATGTCTGCGCGAGCCTATGCACAGTCTGCTAAAGGGGAGTCCCATAGAGCAGATCCTGCAAAATTCAAAAGCTTCCCTTATGGTAATACCAACTGATGGGTGAGGCGATGAAAATACCTTTTTCCTTAAAGAATATGGAACAGGCGCTTGCGTGGTGCTTAATAGGCATCATGTTTTTAGCTGCCATCCTATCATTGGCGGAAGGAAGAGTGTTTTTCTTTTTGATGGCAGCGGTGGCACTTTTTTTATCATTATATCCCCCACTGAAACATAACGACATAAATGTGATGCCCCCCATTGAGCTCATACTGTTAATGACCATTCCTTTCATCATTTTCATCGTCATAATATTAATACCCGAGTTGATGCTTAGATCGGTCATCCGTGCAGCCGAATTAATGGCTATATATTTCGTTGGTTTGGTGTTGTTGATACATTTACAGGATTATCACGGACTTGTGCTGGACAGAGTGTTCACAGTGTTCTTTATGATAGTCTTCACCTCGGCAATGGGTGTGATGTATGCTCTGGGACAATACCTATCTGATCAGCTCTTTGGTACCATGTTAGTCATGGACAACCAGGAACTGATGGTTAATCTAGCTCTCTGCGTCTTTGGTGGAGTTTTCATGTCTTTCGTGCTTCTCTTTTACATGAAGAGAAGGGGGATTAACCACCTAAACTCCTCTAATTTAAACAATAACAATATGAATGATGACAGGGTGTGATGATTTTCTTGCCAGAAACGGCATCAACGCACGGATCTCAACTAAATAAATATAGGTAAGCTCGCGATCAACGATGAAACCGTAGGCAGGGCTATACAATGAACGGATCAGTCAGTGATGAACCCAAGAGCACAGTTGCCTTCAGAGGGTGGGAGGCAGCGCTCTGGTTGGTTTTTAGTGCAATCCTTCTCTTCATGTCGATAGAGTCCTTCTTACTATGGTCCAGAGTGGATAGTTATTATTCTCGCCCTGCCTTTACGGGGACGCTGGGGGTACTCGTCTTTTCCATTCCCTTATACCTTCGTATGTCCGGGAAATTGATAACTCCATGGCCGCTTATCATACTGATATATCTATCCATATTTCTGCATACATGGGGAGATTTCGCCCGTTTCTATGATCAATACAGTTGGTGGGACAACCTAACACATTTTGTGTCCAGCACCACCGTAGCCGTGATATCTTTCTTGGCCATAGTGATATTGACGCATTATGTAGACGTCGTGTATATGCCTGTTGAGATTATACCTTTCATGGTCATAATGACCTCTTGTTTTTTTGGAGTTACCTGGGAGCTCTTGGAGTGGTTTTTGGATTGGGCGACAGGTACGGGGATGCAATATAGCCTTCAAGACACGGTATATGACTTAATAATGGATTTTGTTGGAGGGGTCATTGTGGGTAGTGTAGGATATAAATACCTTCATTATCACAGCCCTGATGAACTAGCTATAGGCTTAGGCATCGAAGACTTTATGCACACTATGGCAAAAAAATGGGCAGACCGTGCCCATCTGCTACAGACTTGATATTTGGTCAAAAAGGGAATCATGTTTTCAGGAGGCAATCCTAGAGGCAATAGAAACAGATGGGATTCGTACTTTCAGATCTCCATGATTCCATACTTGATTATAGACGAAAAGAATTGATGGAATAACCCCATAACTGCTCCATAACTGCTAATTAAATTTCTCTTCAGTTCCGATAAAAGGTATTATCTATTTTTAGGTCTTCTAATTGTTTGATCAAATATCCCAACTGGATTGCTTTATTAACGATAAATGAACTAAGGTATGGTCTAAATGCTGTCTCTCTCCCAGTCGCATGAGAAAGGGGTCGAATGGTGGGAAAAAATCATCTGGTTCATTTTGATATTGCCACTACTTTACATGGCGCTTGAATCTGTGCCTATTTGGTTCGAAACGGACAATTTCTT
>DUKW01000050.1 GCA_013329105.1 Candidatus Methanomethylophilaceae archaeon
TGGTACTTTAAAGGCAATAGGTGGGCGCCTGACATTCTATGAAGGAGAGTATATCTATATCCTCGACGAACGAGGCCGCAAACACTGGCTGGGGGTTTCCCCGAATATCGTTAAGATACCATCGCTTGGAACGATTGACGGCGCTCGTCTTATGAAACTTGATGACGGCGATGACTTTGAGATTGCTGGCCGGCGAATGAACGTATTCCGCCCTGGCACAGTAGAACTGATGACAACTGTGGAAAGGGGGGCTCAACTCATCACACCCAAGGATGCATCCACAATCATCTTGGAGTGTGACATACCGTCAGCATCCACGGTGATAGAGGTCGGCGCCGGATCAGGGGCTTTGAGTATAGCGCTACTGCGTAGCATGCCTTCACATGGCATACTATATACCATCGAGCTGAGGGAGGATTTTGCCAAAAAGGCGAAAAAGAACATCAGCCGTGCAGGTCTAGCAGACAGATGGAGGTGCATCATAGGAGATGCCCACAACACTGCACTCGACCTAACTGCGGATGCAATGGTTATGGATATCCCTGTGCCTTGGGAGACCCTGGCAGGCGCGGACTCCATGCTCCGCAGCGGGGGAAGATTCTGTGCATATGTGCCGAACACCAACCAGTTGGAGAAGACCGTTCTTGCACTGAGGAATAGGAACTATGTGGAAGTGCGTGCTTTGGAGAACATACAGAGAGAAATGGAGGTCCATGCTGGTGGTGTTAGGCCTTCCTTTGAAATGTTGGGACATACGGGCTATCTAATCTTCGCCAGGAAGACAAGGGCGTGACAAAGAATGACTTAAGTATTCTATTCCAATACCTCAGAATGATGGCGGTAGCTGAGATTAAGATAGAACTCAAGAAGGGGGTTACCGATCCCGAAGGTCAAAACACCAAAAAGGCCCTGGAACTATTGGGTTTTAAGGGTATACGATCGGTGCGTTCCATTAAATTCTTTGAGATTGAGCTCGAGAGCGAGGGTGATGAAGCTGTGCTGGCCTGTAAAGAAATGTGCCGTAAACTATTGGCCAATCCGGTCATTCAGAGATACAGCATACATTTGAAGTGATCCCATGGCCATCGACGATCTCATGAGCCGCGTGGGGAGTGCTCCCGTCTGGGAGATTGACATTCACTCCGCCGATGACGGCCAATTGATGAAGATCTCTCAGGAAATGGGGTTAAGCCTCTCCGTTGACGAGATGAAAATGGTTCGTGACTATTTCGCCTCTGAGGGAAGGAAACCCACAGATATAGAGCTCCAGTCTATCGGACAAGCCTGGAGCGAGCACTGTTGCTACAAAAGCTCTAAGATTTACCTCAAGGAGTTCGTTTTCGCGATAGATCACCCAGACATTATATCACGTGGTGATGCTGGGGTCATGCTCTTTGATGAAGATTACGCATACGCTCTCCGCATAGAGAGCCATAACCACCCATCAGCCATTGAACCCTATGGGGGGGCCGCCACAGGCATAGGAGGCATACTGCGCGACGTGGTATGTATGGGTGCCCAACCAATAGCACTGGTCGATCCTCTTTGTTTTGGTCCTATCGATTCTGATAAGGACCTGCCGCCGGGTGTCAAGCATCCGCGATATCTAATGAGCGGTGTCGTCTCAGGCATAAGAGACTACGGCAACCGTGTGGGCGTTCCCACTCTAAGTGGGGCCTTCTATTTCGATGAAAAATACACTGGAAATTGCCTTGTAAATGTTGGCTGCTTGGGAATAGTCAAGCGGGATGAGGTTTGTAACAACTTCGCAGGTGGACCGGGCGAGTTGCTTATACTTTGTGGCGGCCGTACCGGTAGAGATGGAATACATGGTGTAACATTCGCCTCGCTGGAACTGCAGGAGAGCTCCGAGGAAGAATCACGGGGAGCTGTACAGCTTGGAGATCCCATTACCAAAGAACCGCTTATACACGCCTGTCTGGAGGTCAATCGTCTAGGCCTCATCACCGGTATGAAAGACCTAGGTGGAGGAGGCCTTAGTTGTGTGATCGGCGAGATGGCATTGGCCGCGGGTTGTGGGGCGGTTGTTGATCTGGACAAAGTCCCTCTTAAAGAGGAGGACCTCGCACCATGGGAGATATGGGTCTCAGAGTCCCAAGAAAGAATGATGATTTCCACAACAGAGGATAAGGTGGAGGAAATCCTAGAGATATTCAAGACTTGGGACATTCTCGCCACCGTTGTGGCTAGAACAACTGATGAAAAGAGGACCGTGGTTCTATGGCACGGGGAGAAAATATTCGATATGGATCTCCACTTCCTCACTGGTGGTCCGGTTTACTGTCGCCCCTACCAGGGTTTTGAATCCATACCAGAAAAGAGGGAGAATATACCTAAGCTGCCTGATACGTCCACAATACTGCTCAATATGCTCTCCGACCCCAATGTGGCATCCAAAGAATGGGCCATTCGCCAATATGATCATGATGTTCGTGCATCTACAGTGCTTCGTCCCTTAGTGGGACCTCCGTATTCCAATGGTCCTGGTGATGCGTCAGTGCTCCGTCCGCTGCCCAATAGCATTAGGGGTCTGGCGGTGGCTGTGGGATGCAACCCCTGGTTCACATCAGAGGACCCATACAAAGGAGGAATGTCCGCCGTGGAGGAGGTATGCCGCAACCTTGTCGCAGTGGGAGCTCGTCCCCATTCCATCACAGATTGCCTGAACTTCGGTAACCCCGAGAGACCAGAACGCTTGGGTGAGTTCCGGGAAGCGATACGAGGCCTGGGCGAAGCTGCAGCGTTCCTTGGTCTTCCCATCCCCTCAGGCAATGTCAGCTTCTATAACGAAAGTCCACAGGGAGCCGTATTGCCTACACCAATGATCATGGGTGTCGGTATAGTAGATGACATACACCGATGCATCAGCTCTGACCTCAAAGGAGTCGGAAACCTCCTGTATGTCGTGGGTGATACTGAGAAAGAGATGGGTGGCTCCTTGTTGTATCGTATATATGGAGGAGCGGGAGGTCGCGTCCCCTCTGTTGATCTGGAAGCGTTCAAGAGAAAAACAGATCGCCTCCTACAGGCCATGAAAGAAGGGATTGTGCTCAGCTGCCACGACTGCTCGGATGGTGGATTGGCGGTTTGCCTGGCTGAGATGTGCATAGGCGGGGATATGGGTGCCAGTATATCCTTGGCCTCCATGGGAAAAACGGACCCGATTACCAAAATGTTTTCAGAGAGCAACGGACGGTGGATAGCGGAAGTGCCTCCGGACAAAGAAGAAAAGTGGCAATCTATCATGGGAAAAGATGCAAGGTTTATCGGTATCACAGGAGGACCTACCGTTATGATTCACGGCGGAGGCATTGATCTGCCCGTTAAAACACTACGCAGGGCCTGGGGTGATCCTATATGGGATATTATGGGGTGAGGACGTGAATCCTGAGGAAATAAAGGTCTGCATTATGAGGATCGAGGGGACCAACTGCGAAGATGAGACGTATAACGCATGCAAGGCAGCCGGCTGCAACCCAGAATTGGTTCACCTCAACCAACTGACAGGACATGCTAAAGACCGCCGTGACCTTGAGGAATATGATGCCTTGGCTTTTCCAGGAGGTTTTTCCGCCGGCGACTATGTGCGCGCCGGCGCCATCTTCGCCGCACGCGTAAAGAGCTCTTTGGGAAAAGAAATGCGAACGTTCGTAGAGGCAGAGAAACCTATCATAGGAATATGCAACGGTTTCCAGATACTGGTGGAGTTGGGCTTGCTACCAGCCACAGACGGTATCAGCAAAGTGCCCACTGCAGCACTCTTTACCAACGATTCCGGTCGTTTTGAGTGCCGACCAACATATCTCAAGAATCAAGGAGGCGGGAAATGTTTGTTCACCCGTAAGATCCCGCGCGGGAAAGTTGTCATGTTTCCTAGTGCCCATGCTGAGGGGAAGTTGATGGGAGACAATGACAGATTCCTTGATCGCTTAGAAGAGAACGGCCAAATAGTCTTCCGTTACGTGAATCCGGATGGCAGACCTTCAGGATATCCTTGGAATCCCAACGGTTCGCCAGGCAATGTCGCCGGAATATGCAACCCTTCTGGGAACGTATTGGGTCTTATGCCTCATCCAGAGAGGGCACTGGATCCACTCACCGCTCCGGATTGGACGCGCCATAAGAAGAAGGAGGGCGATGGTATGGCCATCTTCCGCTCTATGGTAGACTCCCTCTGCCGTTAGATCTCGACACGAACCTCCACCCGATCACCGTCCGTTATGCTCAGCGTACGGCGGAGATGGTATTGACAAAGCACCTCTATGACATCGTCATAATGGGATCTCTCAGGGATAACGACCGCACAGTCGATGTTACGTATTTTCGCTTTGTAAGCAGTGACTTCCCCGAAGGTCCTTCCCTCTTTGGAGAATCCTTTTATCTTATAGCCGGGACTATCACGGATGATGTCTAGTTTCCCCACATCCTCTTTGTCCAACTTTATATTAAGCGTCCCCTCATAGGGTTTGAAGTTCAGCTGATTAATGAACTGCTCCATATAGGGGCTCTGGCATATGTAGTATCCCCCCTCACCCATGCCAGTGGTAATTGTACCATGAAGGATCACGTGATCTGTCATCTCAAATATACGGCGATATTCAGCATATTCACGGCGCAGCTCTTCTATCCCTTTCTCGGTGAGCCTTATTCTCTGCCTTCTTGCCCCAAGGTCTCTTTCTATAAATCCTTCCTCCAGAAGTTCCAGTATTCGCTTAGATGCAGACTGCTGACTCATTCCGAGAGCCTCCCCCAACTCACGTGAGGAGATGGCCACGTAACCACTCATTCCTCCCAAAAGAGCCACCTTCCTAAGAGCGGGCAGGTATTTCTCGTTCATGATAGATCACCGATAATTCTAAGGAATGAGATCATATATTGTCGCCTATAGTAAAAACATGTTGCCATAAGATGGGCAGAACAGGGAATATCCTGAAAATGAATCACGAAGGGAGATAAGATGGGGAGACACGTGATGGAGGTCATGGGCAAGACTAGAGTTGTGGTTGAAGAGGGGAAAGTAGTGGAGGTGGGCGAACCGCTTATTGAATATTGCCCTCTGTTCAAACGTCATAGGGGTATAGAGCGTATCGACAGTGGTGTCGTCCGTGACAACATCGAGTTCCGTATCAGGGATTTCGGCTTATGCACACCGGAAAGGCAGATGTACATGGACGATTTCCTCAGCTTCGGTGTCTCAGAGCTTCTCTCTCTTGCCGTAAAGGAAGGTTCACTCGATGCCGCGGTGATCGTCAGTGACGGCATTGGGACCTGTGTGATAGACGATCCGCGTATGATACAGGGTCTGGGAGGTCGCGTCTCTGGAATCGTATCCGTGGAGGTCTTTCCGGAAATGCTGGAGAAGCTCGGCCATGGACGTTCACTCAATGGGGAGATCAATCAAGTGAAGGGTGTAGAGCTGGCATTCTCTCTAGGCTACGAGCGTGTAGGGGTTAGCATAGTGGATGGAAATGAAGCAGAGACACTGCGAAAACAGTTCGGTGACAAGGTCTTGATCTTCGCTGTCCATACCAC
>DUKW01000019.1:0-489 GCA_013329105.1 Candidatus Methanomethylophilaceae archaeon
AAAGGAATTGGCGGGGGAGCACCGCAACGGGAGGAGCGTGCGGTTTAATTGGATTCAACACCGGAAAACTCACCAGGAGCGACGGTTACATGAAAGTCAGGCTGATGACCTTACTAGATTTTCCGAGAGGTGGTGCATGGCCGTCGTCAGTTCGTACCGCAAGGCGTTCTCTTAAGTGAGATAACGAACGAGATCCTCTCCATTAGTTGCTATCGGTTTCTCCGGGGATCGAGCACACTAATGGGACCGCTGGCGCTAAGTCAGAGGAAGGAGAGGTCAACGGTAGGTCAGTATGCCCCGAATCTCCTGGGCTACACGCGCGCTACAAAGGGCGGGACAATGGGCTCCTACACCGAAAGGTGAAGGCAATCTCGAAACCCGTCCGTAGTTCGGATTGAGGGTTGTAACTCACCCTCATGAAGCTGGATTCCGTAGTAATCGCGGATCAACAATCCGCGGTGAATATGCCCCTGCTCCTTGCACACACCG
>DUKW01000019.1:587-6780 GCA_013329105.1 Candidatus Methanomethylophilaceae archaeon
GAGGGTTAAGTCGTAACAAGGTATCTGTAGGGGAACCTGCAGATGGATCACCTCCTACGTTGGGAAGACCAAGTCTTCCCGAGGAGGGCTTCAGCCCTCCTCATAAAACAAATGCAAGGAAGTCGTATGATTTCCCGGACAATTCCTGTCAGGGACACCAGGCACCAAATCAGCATCGAACGTCCTCTTTCAGTATTTTTTTAAAGAGTGATGATCAAGCTTTAATCTCATCAATTCATTTCCTGGTTTATGGAAAAACCCTCCATGAAAGAATTGGGCCAAATCGATCGTCAACTTGCAGAACTGATGTCCGAAAGAGCGAAAGTCTTCTTAAGAAGTGTCATCGAACTAAGCCCAGATCATATCATTTCTTATGAGGAGGATATCCTTAAGCAACTGGAGGAGATAGATCTTCAACCACTGGATGAGCAAATCGTTTCGAGAATATTAAGAGAACTGTTCTCCGCGTCGCGTTCTCTCCTTGGTCCAGAAACGGTCTCTTATCTGGGGCCGGAAGCATCCTTCACGCATCAGGCGGCTTTCCGTCGTTTCGGTCCCTCTGCAAAGCTCATTCCTTGTGACAGTATTTCGGCCGTTTTCCGTTCAGTGATTTCAGAGGAGTCTGCTTATGGGGTGGTCCCCGTAGAGAACTCCACTGAGGGAGCCGTGACCTATACGCTAGACTTATTGGTCAACTCTGACGTTCAGATATCTGCAGAGGCGAATCTACGTATAAGCCATTGTCTAATGAGCGCTGACGGTAGAGAGGATTTCTCTGTGGTCTATAGCCACCCCCAGGTCTTTGCTCAATGCCGTGAGTGGATATCTAAGAATCTTCCGGACGTGGAGTTAAAGGAGCTCAAAAGTACTGCCGAAGCGGCTAAACGGGCTCGAGATGATGGGGCGGCTGCCATAGCCTCTCGTTTAGCTTCTGAGCTTTACGGCTTGAAGATAATCAGAGCCGGGATAGAGGATAATCCGGACAATAGCACGAGATTCTTAGTCCTGAGTAAAAGAAACCCACCACCGACTGGTGACGACAAAACCTCAATCTGTTTTGCCCTTCGCGATCGCCCAGGCGCACTCTATGATGCTTTGCATCCCTTTAAAGAAAAGGGAACCAATCTTACCATGATCCAATCCCGTCCATCGAAAGTCCGAAATTGGGATTATGTGTTCTTTGCGGATATGGAGGGTCATCGTTGTGATAAGAATGTAGCTGATGCTTTGCGTGAATTGCAGGAAAGTTGTATTTTCCTACGAATATTGGGAAGCTATCCACGCAACGATTCTGTTCAGTAGTTCACTCTGAGTTCCTTATCGCCGCGAGTGGTACCGCCCGGTGAGCACATCGTCAGGGCCAGCCCTGCTCTTACCTTCTTAAATCTAAGAGTAGCCAATCTTTTTGACCGGCTCATTTTTGTAAAAAGGGTTGGGAAAGCGATTCCTTGAGATCTAATCTTATTGTACGAGACAGAGGGATGCATTGTGATCGTTTCTTACATTTCTCTCATTTTTATATGGATCTATTAACAGTGAAATTTAGTACCAATATTGTTCAGATAACAACTAAATACAATCCAGCCCATGTTCCGTTCCCGTGGGAAACATGAAGTTTATTTTTGTCACGGGAGGAGTACTTTCTGGCCTCGGGAAGGGCATAACTGCTTCTTCTATTGGAAAACTTCTGAAATGCAGGGGTCTAAAAGTTTCGTCGATAAAGATAGACCCTTACTTGAATATAGATGCCGGTACAATGAACCCCTTTGAGCATGGTGAGGTTTATGTGCTCGATGATGGGGGAGAGGTGGACCTAGATCTAGGTAACTACGAGCGTTTTCTAGATATATCTTTAACAAGTGATCATAACATAACCACTGGAAAGGTCTACCAAGCAGTCATAGAAAAGGAGCGACGTGGAGATTACCTTGGTAAAACTGTTCAAATAATCCCCCATATAACGAATGAAATCAAGGACCGTATCACTCGCGTAGCTCGAGAGAGCAATGCTGATGTAACAATAGTGGAGCTAGGGGGTACCGTAGGGGATATAGAGTCCATGCCTTTCCTGGAAGCCGCTCGTCAGCTGTCTGTGGAAATAGGTAGAGAAGAGAATTGCATTTTCGTTCATACCACCTTGGTGCCAATTCTTAGTTCGGTGGGAGAACAGAAGACAAAACCAACACAGCACTCTGTAAAGGAGCTCATGGCGTTAGGAATAAAACCGGACGTCATCGTCGGCCGCTCACCGACCATGTTGGAAGACAATATAAAATCTAAAATATCATTGTTCTGTGATGTCCCACAGGAAGCCGTCCTTTCTGCACCTGATGCACGCTCGATATATGAGGTTCCCGTAATACTCGAGAAGCAGAAAGTCTCCGACTTTTTGGTCCGTAAGTTAAAATTGAAGGCTCTTGCCAAAGAAATAGACCTTTCAGAGTGGCAAGTATTTTTAGAACGTGTTCTGGACCCTCATCGTGAGGTAAGGATCTCTATCGTTGGTAAATATACTGAGTTGGCCGATTCATATCTTAGCCACCTTGAGGCACTTACTCATGCCGGGGCCCAAGAGAACTGCCGAGTCAATATTGATTTTGTAAACAGTGATCGTCTCCTGTGTGAGGATCCTGCCAAGATATTCTCTAATGTCCACGGCATACTTGTCCCGGGGGGGTTCGGTGTTCGCGGTGTTGAGGGCAAGATGATTGCTGCCCATTTCGCCAGAGAACAGGGCATACCTTTCATGGGCATATGTCTAGGTTTCCAGGTAGCAACGGTGGAGATTGCTCGGAATGTCCTCGGACTAGACACTGCCAACAGCACAGAGTTCGACCCCCTTACACTTTACCCCGTCATTGACCTCATGCCGGAACAAAGAAACCTATGTTCAATGGGTGCAACAATGCGTTTGGGGGCCCAGAAAGTCATTATCAAGGAAGGGTCCATTGCTTACAGCCTTTATAAAAGTAAAGAGATATGGGAAAGACACAGGCACCGTTTCGAGGTCAACCCAGAATACGTAGAGCGGTTTGAGCGTGCGGGATGGCACTTTACGGGTACTTCTGAGGATGGGAAGAGGATGGAAATAGGTGAGTTTGAGAGCCATCCTTATTTCTTGGCTTCACAGTTCCACCCAGAATTCAAATCCCGTCCCGGGCGCCCATCCCCATTACACCTAGGTCTGGTTAGAGCCGCCATAGATTTGATGGAGAGCAGTTGAAAAGATATGATGATACCAAATCTTTTATAAGGCATCTTCATAATCGAGTTCCGATACCATGGAAAACGATTATCTGGAGCTGTTGGATAGGGCCAAAGAAAAACTTCCTGAAACCATCGAGAGGCACGAGAGATTTAACATTCCCGAGCCTGACATCCTCCAGGAGGGTAAGATTACTGTCCTCAGAAATTTCCAGGACATCACCGATGTTCTGCGTCGCGATCCAGAGCATATGCTCCAATTTCTCTTGCGCGAGATGGGGACCCCTGGGAATTTAGATGGGAGAAGAGCCATATTTAAAGCTAAACTGAACGCAGCTCAGATTATGGAGCGAATTGAGAGCTATATAGACACCTTCGTAATTTGCTCAGAGTGTGGTAGGCCCGATACACGTATGACCAAAGAGGGACGGACGCTGGTCTTGGAATGTGATGCGTGCGGTGCTCACAGGCCCGTTCATGTACGCAAGGGTGTAAAGTCCGATTTGTCCAATGAGCTGAAGGAGGGTGGTGTCTATGAACTCTTTATTCATGACGTAGGTAAAAAAGGGGACGGTGTGGCCAAGTTCAACAATAGGGTCATATTTGTCCCAGGTACCGTAAAGGGTACCAGAGTAAGGGTAAAAATCACCAAGATCTCAGGCAATGCCGCCTATGGTGTGGTGACTCAGGAAGAGCCAACACAGTAGGTTAGAGTGTATGAAAAAGTTCTACGTGGAGTCATACGGTTGCACGATGAATCAAGGAGAGGGTAAATTCCTCTTTAAAGAACTTACCAACCTAGGCTATACCCCATGCCGATCTGCAGAGGAGGCAGATCTGGTCGTCCTTAACACCTGTACAGTTGTAGAGACAACGGAATTGAGGATGCTCCGTCGTTTGAGTGAGTTACGCTCGCAGGGAAAGGAAATGGTTCTCACTGGTTGTATGGCTAAGGTACAAAATGAAGTCCTATCTGCCAGCTCACCAGCGTCACTGATAATACCTCCTCAGGAATATGATCAGTTTTCAGAGAAGATATCTCAGCGTTACGGCGGATCTCCAAAAAAGGGGTATATCCCATCGGAGACGACCGCCATACTCCCAATCTCTCAGGGTTGTATGGGGTCATGTACATATTGTATCACTCGCTTTGCCCGCGGCAGTCTCCACAGTTTTCCGGAAGAACAGTTACTGGCCGAGTTCCAGACTATGATCTCGTCCGGTGTAAAGGAAGTACTTTTGACATCTCAGGATATAGCCTCTTATGGAAAGGACCGAGGCAGCGATATATGCTCTTTGTTAGAGCTATTGTTGGAGGAGGAGGGAAATTTTCGTATCCGCTTGGGAATGATGAATCCAGAGCATGCCATACCTCTTAAGGAACGTTTATTGGATTTAATGAGAGATCGTCGCTTATACCGTTTTCTGCATATTCCAGTACAGAGCGGTAGCGATAGAATTCTCAGCCACATGGGC
This sequence comes from Candidatus Methanomethylophilaceae archaeon, assembly GCA_013329105.1. GTDB lineage: Archaea > Thermoplasmatota > Thermoplasmata > Methanomassiliicoccales > Methanomethylophilaceae > UBA9915 > UBA9915 sp9915u. The sequence goes on from DUKW01000019.1 coordinate 5,268, forward strand.
AGGAGATACAGCGTTGCCGATTTTGTATCATTTGTGGAGGAGGTTCATCGGCAATATCCCGAAATGAGCATTGCCACTGACATGATTGTCGGCTTTCCTGGTGAAAACGAAGAGGATCACATTCTGAGTCTTAATTTACTAGAGAAGATTCGTCCTGATATTATCAATATCACCCGATTTTCTCCTCGTCCGGGTACAGCCGCCGCGACGATGCCCGATCGTCCCCACGGACGCATAAGCAAAGCCCGTTCCCGAGAAATGGCTGCGCTGCACATGAGATTGGGGAAGATGAACAACAATCTATTAGTGGGAAATGTTGAGGAAGTCATGGTGACAGAGCACGGTCGCGGAGACACCATGATTTCCCGCACCGACTCTTACAAGCCTGTGGTGATACCGGCTGGACCTTTTTTGGGACAGAGACTAAAGGTTAGACTGACAGAAGCTACGCCGACACATCTCTTTGGTGAGCCAGTAGACTCAGCTTAAATATATGGACATAAATCAGGAAAGCACAGTCCCGTAGTGTAGCGGTCAATCATGCTGGCCTTTGGAGCCAGCGACGGCGGTTCGAATCCGCCCGGGACTACTATTTCCATATCTAGATCTCCCCTCCCCCTGTGTAAAACATTCTCTTTTTACCCGTATATTTTTCTTGAACGGTTTTGTCGGTCGTTTGAGGTATATTATTCCATCGCTCTCAGTTGTAGCTGCGGCGGTGAGTGAAAAGGACAGCGTTTTCCAGAAGAGAGTCACCATCTAATGTCATAAGAGTGTTATTTTTAGAGGTTGGTTCTTTAGGTTATCTGAATAATGGATTAAAAACACCATAGGACGATTCTCTGTGCTTATTGGGGGCATCTATAACTTATTATTAATATCAATATCAAATAACAACAAGGGAGGAGCTGAACGTTTGCACTATGTTTTGGAGATTAGGATACCTTGTTCCCCTGAACATATATCGGCGGTTATGGGGTCTTTGGGACCTGACAACGAAGGTTTTGTCACTCCGTCCCTGGGGGAGGATTCGCTGATATTCCGAATAGATGCTGATGATGCCGGGCGCCTTAGACAGATCGCCGATGATCTTTTGGCATGTCTAAAGGTCGTCGAGGACATTATGATGCTGCTGTGAGGAGGTCCCCTCTCTGACTTTTACGGCCATCCCCTTTTCAAAGGACAACATCTCATCACGCGTCATGAGGGCCCGCCCAACAGCCAAGAGCTCTCCTGCTCGAGATACCACCATCACCTCATCCATAGGTATGAGATTTGGATCGCTGTCGTACACGAAACCACAGAACACATTGCGTCCTTCGCGGTTAAAGGGAACAGCATCATCCACAACGGTCACACGCATCTTCGGTGACGGTAAGTTCTCTACGAGTTTACGCGCCCCCTCCAACCGTAGGCTGTAGTAACCATCGCCCGCTCGCATTGAGAGTATATGCTCTCCGTTCACCAGAACGTTCCTTATTTTTCCCGTCTTCTTGGAAACGACAAGCTCGAT
>DUKW01000120.1 GCA_013329105.1 Candidatus Methanomethylophilaceae archaeon
TATAAGGTACATGGACTCTAGTTTACGTAGTGAGCGAAGGACACGCTCCCCACTCTCGCTGAGCAATTCGCTCAGATCCTCCAAGGACCTCTCTTCGTCCAACAGCTCCAGGACGCGCTTGTCCAAGTCATTGAGCTCCCTCTCCCGGCGTGTGGCGGCGGCGTAATAGGGCCGCTCCTCGGCAGCGACGAAATAAAGATCATCCAAGAGAACAGACGCGATTCGGCCCTCACGTAGCAACTGCCTCGCCCAGGTATCGACCTCGCTGCGCTCGGCGCGCGCGTAGGGATATACGTTGCGCCCTCGCTCCCTGAAGATGCGCAGAGGCCCAGCGCGCCGCAACAAAGACAGCAGACCATCTGCATCTGAGGCCTCTCCTATCTTCTCACGGAAGTAAGGAACGACATCCCCCTCTTCGAACTCGAACTCCCTTACTGCTGGGCCCATAGCACGGCTAAGGACCTTGCGGTGAAGCTCTCGTAGAAGGGCGCTGCGGTCCTCCATCAACACTATGTCTGAGTAACCTGAGAGGATGGCGTTGTGCGCGAAAGGCGACGGTGTCCCGGAATAGGGAATGCTGATGACTGCCATCTTTCCCTCTTCGATCATGCGCAGCACGGCGCGGGCGTTGTGCAGGTCCATGTCATCTTCCAGTATCTCTCTGTAAGTCTCCTCAATTACCGGCATTCCCTCTATTCCGGCTAGGGTCTCTAGCAGATAGGAGGAACGGGTCTGCTGCCTGCTCACCGATACCTGGCGACCACGATAGTTACGCAGTATCATGAACGAACGTGCTGCGGTGTGGCGAAAACGCTGTTTGAACAATTCGCTGTCCTTCACTGCCTTGCGGAGAACCGTCTCTAGCTCATCGCTCCTTAGCAGAGAGGGTACAGAATGCAGATCCAGTTTTCGGGGGGCGGATATCATGAATGTATCATCGTTAATCGATACGGAGACATTACACTGATACTGCGATGATATGCGGTGCGCATACGCTCTGGAGAGTGCGTCGTTCACACGACGGCCGAATGGGAAATGGAAGATGAGGTTGTGGTTATTGGAGGGGTCTATGTATTCCTCAACCAACAAATGTTCAGCATCCGGTATGATGCCAGCGGTGAGCGCCTGCTCTCGAAAATAAGAGATAACGGAGCGCGCTGATTGGTAATCAATGTCAAAATCCGCCATGAGCCACTCTGTGAGTGCCTCATCGTCTTCATCGAGGCGGGCGGCCATTTCTCCACGGAACTTCGCGACCTCCATACTGAGATCAAAAGAACGTGGCAAGGTCTCGCCGGTCCAGGACGGTACTGTGGGCTTCCTTCCGTGTGCTTCCTTTACATAGACACGCATCCCTTTGGCACGTACGAATTCGAAAGAGCGGCCGCCAAGGACAAAAATGTCCCCAGCGCTAAGACGCTCCACGAATTTCTCCGATAATTCCCCCACAGGAGCACCGTGCTCATTCAGCACCCGAAAGTTGGACTCTTCTGGTATGGTGCCGAGATTTAGATAATAGATCATTCGTGAGCCTCGGCGGCGGCCGAATCGCCTCTCCTCCTCATCAAACCACAGCTTCCCGTAAACACCCTCATACTCGTCCCTACTGCCCAAATAGCGGAGTACAGAGAGCATCTTCTCCTCGCTCAGATTCTGGAAGCAATAGGAGCGGCGCACAACTGCCAGAGCATCATCCAGATTCCAGCGCTGCTCCAGGCTCATACCCACCAGACACTGCGCTAGCACGTCCAGGCAGTTATGAGGAATGCTGACGCGATCTATGTTGCCGCGATGGGCAGCACGGCACAGCACGGCACATTCCACCAGGTCGTCCTGGTCAAAAACCAATAAGCGTCCTTTTGAGGTCTGCCCCATGCCGTGGCCGCTGCGGCCGATGCGCTGTAGCCCCTTGGCAACCGACTTGGGAGATCCTATCTGACATACCAGGTCCACCGAACCTATATCAATGCCCAGCTCCAGCGACGTAGACGATACCACACACTTCAACTCACCCCTTTTCAGTTTCTCTTCAACGTCCAGACGAATCTCCTTGCTGAGAGAGCTATGATGAGCCTCGATACTTTCCAGACCGCGCTCCCGTAGCTTATAGACGACGCTCTCCGCACCGCTGCGGGTATTGGTGAATATCAGCGTCGTGATATGCTGTTCTACCAGCTCAAGGAGCATATCGTACATCTGAGCATTTGATATCTCATAGGACTGGGCGCCTATGTCCTCGCTGGGACAGATGACCTTTAAGTCAAGGTCCTTGCGGATATTGGCCTCCACAAGTGTAACGTCACGCATCTGTCCTTCTTCGTTGCCCACCAAGAAAGCGGCGATATCCTCGATAGGAGCTAGGGTGGCGGAGAGACCGATGCGGGTGAACTTATTTTCGCAGAAATCCTGTAATCTTTCCATCGTCAAAGAGAGGAAGGCCCCCCGCTTCGAGTCACATATATCGTGTATCTCATCGACAATAAGCCATTCCATCTGTGCCAAGGACTGACGGAATTTGGGGGCATTGAGCACTAATGCTAAGGACTCGGGTGTGGTGATCAATATATGAGGCGGTTTACGTGTCATCTTCTGGCGCTCATACTGACTGGTGTCACCGGATCGCACCGCCACCCGTATCCCAGGAAAGCCCAGACCATGACGCTCAGCCACTTCGCGCATCTCCTCTAGAGGCTGGTTGAGATTGCGATTGATGTCATTGGCCAGTGCCTTAAGAGGTGAGACGTACACGCAGTAAACCCGATCCTCAAGCCTGCCTTCTGAGGCGTAACGCGTCAGTTCATTTATTATGGAAAGGAATGCGGTGAGAGTCTTCCCTGAACCGGTAGGAGAGGAGACGAGAACGTTTCTTCTCTCATGGATCACAGGGATGGCCCTAGACTGCGGATCGCTGAGATCCTCGAAATGCTCCTGAAACCACATGGAGACCAGAGGCTCCATGAGCGCCATTACCTCTTCTTTGCTGTGTTTGATATCGGCCCTGTTCATACTTTCACCGCAGGGAATCTAATCCCATCCGGCTAAGGGTATTAAACTTTTGCAGGGGGTCTGCCGCGGGGCGTGATGGAAAAGGATTTTATGCTTCGTGATGGATTGATGGCTGTGCACCGCGGTCTTTTGATCTCCGTCATCGTCATCATTCTTTTGATAGGAATGGTCCCCTTAGCGGTCACAGTAGATTGCGCCGGGGAGAACGTCAAGGAAAACGTTGTCAGCGGTAGTGTTGAGTTCAAAGCGAGCGGCCAACCTGCAGAGGGAGTTAAAGTTACAGCCTATTATTTCTCAAACGGGACCATTGCCAACGTCAGTACCACTGATTCAGACGGTAACTATTCCCTGATCCTCCCCAATGGTACCTATAACTTCTCCGCTGAGCTCATGGGTTACAGGGCTGACAATCCGCTATATAATCAGACCATCGACTCAGATGTGGTACTTGATAATCTGTCGAATCGCGGACCCCTCCTTCTTGTGCCTGTCTTTGGTAGGGTGGCAGGTAACGTCAGCTATAAAGAAGGACCTGTTATAGGGGCCAATGTCAGCATCTGGACTAATGAAGAAATGCTGAATTATACTAGCACTGACGAGAGTGGCTATTATGATATGCAAGTGATGATTGGCGAGAGGGAGCTGCGGGTGATCGAACCCGGCTTCTCTGAAATCGTCACCAATGTATCTATTGAAGAGGGGAACATTACCAGGACCGATTTTGAATTAATCCCTCTCAGCAATTATTCCCTCAGCGGGCGGGTAGTTGCCGGCGCGACCGGTGAGGGGCTAAAGGATGTAGAGGTAACTGTGACGCCGGAAAGCGGCGTCATATCCCCACAAACCACAAAGACCAATGAGACTGGGTATTTCAGGTTCGACGAACTGATTGAGGATAACTATACCATTAGCGTCTCCCGCGATGCTTACATCGCCTTGCTCATACCATATGATGTCATCACTCTGAGAGAGAATAAAACTCTCGACTATCCTATTGTGATGAGGGAGGCTTATGGCGAGCTGAGTGGTGAAGTGGCCAGCAGCACATTTCTGATAGCAGATGCTCTTGTTCTCCTGATCGATCCAGATAGCAACGAAAAGGTAGATGAGACCACCACCAACACCAAAGGCATCTACTATTTCGAGAAGGTTCCCACCGGCGATTACATAGTAAGGGTGGAAAGGAACGGCTTCATCAGTACCGAACAGCCAGTCCGCATCGACGAGGGAGAGACGGCAATACTCGATTTTGACCTTGCCCGCATCGATCAGTCCTACATCTTTGGCCAGGACCTGCCCCACACTCTTATGATCGTGGGGGAGGTGATCGCCCTCTTCATGATGTTGGTTTCATTCTATATCCGCATCAAAGCGGGTGAGGACCCCAGCCTTCTATATCCCTATGAGGAAGAGGAAGAAGTCAAGACCGGTTAGCGGCGCAACGACTTTATCGCGCTCACGAGGGCTAGATGATTATCCCGAGGAGTGGAGAATGGCACTTCATAAGCAGCTCCCATCATAAAGGCGTCATGGTCGCGTAACTCGTTGGCAGCCCTTCTAACAGCTTCTTCGATCCTCTCCGGCGGACCTTCATAGACCAGGCCTTCATCGATCCCTGGGCAAAGGCACACCCTCCCTTTCACCCGCCGGCACATCTCCGCATGCTCCGGTACGTTGAACGCGTTATAATGGATTGCATGTGGGCGCATTGCCTTTATCTGTCTCTCAACCAACGGTAATCTGCTGCAATTATGGACTAAAACACGGTGGCCCAAGGCCTTTAGATGTCCCACCAAAGACGTGGAGTAGTCAAGATCGAACTCTATCATGGACTCCAGCGGTACGTATTCCTGTCCGGCAGTGAAGTCGTCCTCTAGGAAGACTATGTCCGCTCCCGCCTCTCTAAGCCTTTCCCCATGCATGCGCAGCGACTCTAACACTATGCGCAAATAGCGGTGCGCCAACTCCTTCTCGTAGAACATATCCATCAAGGCCGCTTCGTAACCGCGTAGCTCCCAAGCCACCACCGCAGGTGCTAACATATTCCCCATCACTGCGTATTCCTCACCGAAACGATCGACGAGGATACGTGTGGCCTCTAGGCGCACACGAAAGAGTTCATCCGAGAGCGGGTCCACCGGCTCCAGCTCTTCTATCATCGACGGATCGGCCAGACCTGGACGAGTGGCCTGAGGATATTTGTTGCTATGATGGAAACGTATCTCCGTGCCGTGGGCATGGGCCTCCAGCACGATAGAACCCCATCCTGCCATTATGTTATCATAACCGTATGCATCGCGTACGGCGACGCAGGCACGGGCAAACTTGACTGCATCATAATAGCATTCTTCCATCTCCAACCCTAAAGCGTTGAAGGGCGCTGGTCCTCCTGCAAGATACTGGTATATCGCGGGGATGCGCTCTATAGCTTGAATTTCCAAAGCCTGATCTATTAATTCCCTAGAGTTCGACATACAGGGGTATTTGCGATTGTTAACGGATAAAGTTTCTCAGAGCAGGATACCTGTGTTTTCCTTAACCCTACGCTCAGCCTCTTCGTAGAGATTGCCGCCGTGGCTGTCCATAGCCACCACTAAAGGACCGAAGTCACGGACCTCAAAACACCAAAGCGATTCCGCCATGCCCAGGTCTTCCCACTTCCGGGATCGCACTCCTTTTATTCCGTCGGCAAGGGTGATCGCAGCACCGCCTGTGGCCGCCAAATAAACACATCCTTTTTCGACCATCGCCTCATGTGTCTCCTTGGACATGCCTCCCTTCCCAATGATGGTCCTTATTCCCAGCTCTCTGATGGCACGGGGGGCCATGGTGTTCATCCGCGCTGAGGTGGTAGGGCCTGCAGCGATTACTTCATACCCTCCGGGACAGCCGCGCACGATGGGGCCGCAGTGATATACGGTGGCCCCCTCCAG
>DUKW01000099.1 GCA_013329105.1 Candidatus Methanomethylophilaceae archaeon
AGAAATACTCGATATTGTTGGGAATAGGGACGCACGTATCGTTGTTGGGGTAGTTGGAGGGCAAGGATTCATATTGGGCAGGGGCAATCAGCAGATTTCAGCACGCGTATTGCGTTCAATCGGAATCCAATCATTGATGGTACTTTGTACTCCCTCTAAACTGCACACCCTTAACGTCCTACGAGTGGATACAGGTGATCCCTCTCTTGATGCTCAGTTACGTGGATATACACGTGTAATAGTGGGCTATGGAAAGGAAAGAGTGGTGAGAGTAGTCTGATCACCGAGCTGATCGGACGGCCTCTAGACCCAGCCTGAACGCTCTGGCATTTACCTCGCCAAAACGAGAGGGGACCGTCTCCAGTAAAGTTTCTTCTAACAACTCAGTTCGTAATGGAAAGTTTGCAATACCCGCAACGGCACCGATAAGTACTGCATTAGCGGCCACAGCCTTACCGGCTTCAATAGCCAGCTCAGTGGCATTCATGGTTATTAGCCTGTCCGTTACGCTTCGAATGTTATCTACAAGGAGACCTATGTCTGGATATTCCTCCATTCCCATCGAGACCTTGGGCGGTACAGTAACTTGGAGATTCATCACAATATAGGACTCTTTGTTGACAAGGTTCAGTACCCTATAGGTCTCAACGGGCTCAAAACCGAGTAGAAGATCCGCTTGTCCCTCCGCCTCTAGAGGACTGATGACATCATCACCGAAACGGACCGTTGACAGAACGCTACCCCCTCTTTGAGCCATGCCATGCACTTCGCTCATTGCCAATTCGTATCCCTCTTTTAAAGCAGCGTTCCCTAATATACTGGATGCCAGGAGGACCCCCTGTCCGCCCACTCCCGCTATCTGTATAGAATATTTCATTCTTTCACCCCCATGGCACTGCGAGGGCATATCTCATCGCATACTCCGCAGCCAATGCAGAGATCTGGGTCTATATGCACCTCGTCCCCAAGACGGTAAAGTGCTGTACACCCCAGCGCCTCCACACAATGATAACATTTACTACATCTTTCCTGGTCTACGCAAAAAGTGCTCACCCTGAGGGCACGACGCTTTTTAAGCTCCAATGGACAGGGGCTCTGAGATACTATTACTGCCATCCCGTCATATGCCAAAGCGTCCCTGATCGCCTTGACCGTTTCCTTGATCTGAAGGGGATTCACTGTCTTTACGTAATTCACACCACAAGCTTTTACAAGCGGCTCTATAGGTATTCCTGGTGTCGCTCGGCCTCCATAGTCCCTTCCTATCCCGGGATGCGGCTGATGTCCGGTCATCGCAGTGGTACGGTTGTCCATTATTATTAAGAGAAATTTGTGGCCGTTGAACATGGCGCTTATCAATGGCTGTATACCGGTATGAAAGAACGTCGAATCGCCTATGAATGCTATCACCTTCTGATCGTTAACCTCAGAGAAACCTCCGGCAGCGCCTATCGATCCGCCCATGCACAATACGAAATCGGCACATTCAAATGGGGGCTGTATGCCCAATGAATAACAACCTATATCTGAAGAGAAAATCGCTTTCCTTTTTCCTACGGCTTTCTTAACCGCATAAAACGTTGCACGATGTGGACAGCCGGCACATAACATGGGAGGACGGGTGGGAAGCTTCAGAGCCAGTGGCTTCAGAGGCTCCTTGCCTGCTTTAACAGGCAATAGACCAGAAGATGCTACGATATCTGGACTGAATTCGAATGCCCGGGGAAAGTGACCTGTGCGTTTTCCAAAAATGGGAGTGGATATACCATTTTGACGGGCTATTCGTAGAATCTGATCCTCAAGGAAAGGTTCTAGCTCCTCTAGAACCACCACCATGCTCTTATCTTCAAGGAACTTAGCGATTTTTTTCTCCGGAAGCGGGTTTGTCATTCCTAACTTCAAGATAGCTACGTCTTGAATCCATTCCTTGGCATAGGTATAACTAACACCGCTGGTGATCACACCTACGTCGGACTCACCTTCTATGCGATTAAGAGGGGAGACCTCAGATATCTCCTGTGCCGCAGCGTTGCGCTCCAGAAGTTTCAGGCGGTTCAATCTGGCAAATGCTGGTATATTCACGAAACGACAGGGATCTCTTTCGAAACGACCTTTACCTGGCAGCCTCTCCCTTGGTTTCAGCTCTATGGCGCCCCGAGCATGGTTCACCCTGGTAGTGGTCCTGAATATGATCGGTGTTTGAAGTTCTTCTGACAGAGCGAATGCTTCCTTCACCATCTCTTTCGCTTCTGCTGGAGTGGAGGGCTCCAACATAGGTAGCAGAGATAGCTGGGAGTAGTAACGGTTGTCTTGCTCGTTCTGAGAACTATGGCAGGAGGGGTCATCAGCAGTGAGTATGACCATTCCGCCCTTGACGCCAGAGTATGCAATGGTCATTATCGGGTCAGCAGCCACATTCATTCCTACATGCTTCATAAACACAAAAGACCTCACGCCTGAGACGGCAGCAGCAGCGG
>DUKW01000084.1 GCA_013329105.1 Candidatus Methanomethylophilaceae archaeon
AAGGACATCACCGGTCTTCACCATGGCATTGGTCATATCGGCGATCTCCTCCAGGGTCATGCCGTTTATGTAAAGAGCGGTGAGCCATGCCGAGATCTCTATGTTGGAGAGACGGTATTTGGCAATATCGTCGATTATAGCGTTTATCTCATCCCGTTCAAGTTTTTCTCTTTCCATCTTTTTGCGTATGTAACGGACGGATTCCGGCTTTGGGGAGAACGTGACGATGACCTCGTCTCCAGGTTTTGCTTTCAGACCACGGAGACTATCCTTCATGAGTCCGATCTCGCCACGCTCGAGAATGCTGTTAGTGCGCTCAACGATGGCGACTAGACTCTCTCGGGGAGAAATTATCTTTACGCGATCCAGCTCCTGTACACCGAGCTCTATGCAGTCTTCTTCGTGAAGTATGACTTCATTCTCCAAGGTGTCGACGTCAAAATATTTGACCCTGAGTTTCATAAACATCCCCACTTATTAAGAGCATCCATCAGTTCTTTGTGTTTTTTGGCATATTGGGATAATTCAATGCCCTGGAAGGAAGCGTCTACTGCCTGGCTCATGGCCATGGCACCTTTTCGGATGCCTCCGGGGTGGCCAGCTACCCCACCACCTGCCTGTATTTGTACATCCTTTCCGGCAATTTCAACGATTTTCTTCACCATTCCTGGGTGTAGCCCACCGGAACATACTGGCATGACCGGTTTGTAGGGTACTGTTGAGTCGATGCAGGCATCCCTGTTAGCAAGATCCTCTTTCTTGGTGCCACGCATCTTACCCACTCCCAAAGAGCCTATGTGTAAGGCATCGCCACCGCACATGCGTACGAGTTTGGTGAATGGTAGCATAGATATGCCGTGCTCGGGGTTGCGTGTAATGGCACCGTGCATCGTACGGTGTACATGTATTGGCACCTTGATAGATGGGTCTTCCGCTAGGGCCTGCACAGCCCCGAAACCGCAGGTAAGGACGTCGACCATTATTTCCAAAGCCCCCAACTCCTGCACCCTCTCAGCGAGCTCCAGAATGCGGTGGCCGGAGGTACTGACATTGATTGCATGGACCATCCTCCTTCCCTCATCCTTCAGGGTATCCAAAGCCTCGGCGATGGCAACGGTGCGCTCTTCTATAGGGCAGAATTCCTGGTTGACTAGCGTTTCGTCGTCTTTGCTGTTTGTCAGCCCCCCGCGCCCGCACTCCAGGATGTATTCAGCCGTCTCCTTTGGAGAGAGACCTATTTTAGGCTTCACTATTGTTCCCACAAGCGGTTTCTCAGGCCTGTCCAGGATCTTGCGCAACCCCCCTATTCCGAATTTGGGGCCCTTAAATTGTTTCAATATTCCAGGTGGGAATATCACATCCTCGAGCCTTACGCCGTCGATGTCGGCAAGACCGAATAGATTACCGGCTATAACACTGAGAATCTGGGGCACCCCCCCAACATCAATACTGAAGTCATCCTCTGGGAAAGCTATACTAGCCTCGTTGCCTTTGATCTCCACAACTTTGGCGCCATATTTTTCGAATATTTCGTCTTTCAGAGTGACCAGATCAGTCCATGTGCCTGTGGACTGCTCAGTAGCTATGGCAGCCGCAGCCTCTTTTATCGACATTCTCTCTGTCTTTATACGATATCTGCACAAGACATGGGAATCGATATCAATCTTCTCCTCCAGATGGAGATAACGTTCTGAATATGTCATAAATCAATCACTCCTTATCTTCGAATATGTAATCATGACCCAGTATCTTGACGATGACCTCGTACGCAGCAAAGGGAGGTATCATCCCTATCTCGGTGATGATGGAGTCGATGTACTCAGGAGGTGTAGCGTCAAAGACGGGGTTACGAACCATGACGCTCTCTGGTACCTCGGCATCTCCGATTATCTCTTTCCGGTCTCTCTCCTCTATCTTCACCAGATCTCCGAAAAGTGATATCGGCGAGAACTTATACGTCTCGCTGCAGACTAAGAAGGGCACCCTAGCCTCATCGGCTATGAGCGCCAACTGGGATGTTCCTATCTTGTTTATGAGTACCCCGCTGGATGTTATGGTATCAGCGCCAACGAAGACCAAATCAACATCCCGCATAACGCTACGTACCGCACTATCGACAATAAGAGTCACCGGCACACCTTCTTCTGTGAGCTCGTTCACGGTGATGAGCCCCTGTCTCCACGGTCGGGATTCGGTGGCGATCACATGAAGGTCTTTTCCTTGCCGGTGGGCCTCCTTTATAACGCTGAGAGCAGCATGGCTGTTGCAATGTGTCATGATCAAGTCGCCGTCATTGATCCTCTTGGCGCCAATTTTGCCGATGGTCTCTATAGCTTTTTCCGATCGCTCTATGAATCGCTGCGAGTTTTCTATTACCCTATGACGTATTTCTTCTATATCAGTCAGGCTATCTATGCCCTGGAGTGCCGCCTGAACGCCGTTCCATAGTGATATGGCGGTGGGGCTTGACGATAAAAACCGGTCTTTTGCCTTTTTCAATTTAAATAGCAGGGTTTCCCTGTCGCCCCCGGGTTTCTCTGCCACCTTTCATAGCGCAGCCACACCCGCGCGTGCGGTTCGTCCTGCGCCGCGGGTCTCCATATGCTCTTTAGATCTTGCAGGGTCCTCGCCGGCCCTAAATACGCCCCAGGT
>DUKW01000026.1 GCA_013329105.1 Candidatus Methanomethylophilaceae archaeon
ATGATGACTTTTGGCCAGAAACTAAACGTCGTGGTAAGTGAGGATGAATATAACGCAGTTCCTCGATCGGAATGGGAGCAAGTCGTCGCAGTACCGATGACATTTCCTATGGCTATAGGTGGTGCCACAGTGGCCATTGCTATCTCTACCTCCAGTCAGGTCACTACCTTACTGGGTTATGCGTTCCTGATCATCATAGCCATCTTAATGTCCATAGTAGTATACATTACAACATTGATGGCTGGTAGCCTTGCAAAACGCTTAGGAGGAAGCATAGATATCCTGACACGCGTATCAGGAATAATCATTGTCGCCATATCTATTCAGATCTTAGCAACGGGGTTTTTCGACCTTATAGAGATTTACGGATGATTGCAACCCATGTTATCGAATGATCCATATGGGCGTTCTGCGCTGAACAATATCAACGCTTCCAGCTGTCTAGAAACGAGCATTTTAAGTCAATGTCTGTATAGCAGTTATGAATATCCCGATTCCTAGCAGTGCTTGGGTCATAAGCACCATTTGTATGTTCGCCTTCTGTCCCTCTACGAATTTCTTATCGGGGTACATTCTTTGGAGAGCGATACTTGATGCCTTGTAAGCGATAGGCAGGGTGAGTAATGCCAATAACGCGGTGATAGGCACGTAGCTCAAAACGACAGATGTGATAATGGTCAGGTAAACGCCAGCATTTATAACAACATAAAATTTGGCAGCCTTTTTTTCTCCAAGAACCATCACTATATTTTTTCTTCCTCCATATCTGTCCGCCTCCTGATCAGGGAATTCATTTAGCAGCTGGAGGTTGAATGTCAGCATAGCAGATGCAAAGCCGATAAGCCAGACGGACGGGTTGAGCGTCTCTGCCTGTACGAGGTATGCCCCAAGCACAGGAAGCAGACCGAGCCCAAGACCAGCGGCCATCTCGCCAAGCATCCATTTGGCGAAAATCTGTGTATAAAACAGCGCAAATACACAACCCAGAATTATTATGGGTATTACGAGTTCAGTGACTGTAAGAATCAGATGCGCACTTAACAGGACGGCTGTTGCAAAGCATACATAAGCGAATTTACGTGCACTCTCTGGTTTCACGGAGCCTTGTTGGAGTGTACCACTGCCGCCGCTGAACATCGTTCTGTCTGTACGAAAGTCTATACCACTGAGGTGGTCGTGATATTCGTTGAGAGTGTTCACTGTGATATGAAGGAGCACCAAGATCGCTGTGAATGAAAGGAAGGGATACCAATTGAAGTATCCGTCATTCATTGCCAGAAGTGTACCCACTATCGAAAGAAGGAGGGGTAGAAGCAGGAACGGCGCCCTTACTAAGAATACCCATACCTTAAGATTCATCGTTTGAAGTATGGCAGCATATAATTAATCTTTCTTGATTTAACGATGACCGATTGATACTATTTAGAAAGATTCACGAAAACGGTGGTAAAGATAACCATATTATTTATCCTTCCATGAACCAATTCATTTTCGATAAGTATGACAGACGTTTGCGACAGATCTCTTGAAGAGGTCCATGAGCTCATAGGAAGATATGTTTACGATAAGTATCACGGAAAGGATCGTGTCATAGTAAAGGTAAAAGGTTTGCTTGTATCCGGTGACACTGGCCCATACCCCTTATACAATGATGTGGACGATCGCATCGCTCTGCGTTATTGCGAGCCTGATATCTTAATGATAAGGGATGGTTTCGTTAAGACTGTCATTGAGATAGACTCAGCGTACATGACGTCTGAGGAGTATATCGGTAGGGCCATTTTACCTATTCTTGCAAAGAAAATGATACGCGGTGATGAAGAGGTTCCCATAGCCGAGGATGTCCATGTGATGCAGATAGTATGTTATCACGGACAGTCGGGAGACGAGGAGCGTAAAATGGAGCTGCGTCTCCGTTACCTCTCCGAAGACATTTCCATGTTATTCCGTAATACCGAAAGGGGATGCCGTTATTCGTTGATCCTACCTGTTAATCGACACGATGATACGATTGACCAGGTCCTGAGCAGGTACCTGGATGGTAAGATCTGGTGAAGATTTTGCTCTTCGTGATATAATCGGTAAAGTTATATTATTCTTCATAATAAGGGAAAAGCAGAGCTATCGGGGCCATTGACTGGTCACGGATACTGCTTAAAAGTTGGAACGGTTGCCCTCTTCAGTGGGGGGAAAGATTGCTACGAAAGATGAGTATAGGCGGCTGACACCATGAAGTTCTTAGAAAAGTTAGGAGAGAAAATTTCTTCCCGTCCTTGGGTTGCTATTGCGGTGGTATTATTAATCACCCTATTGTCCTCTGGGGCCATCATTACAGACGGGATATCATTCGACCTCGACGAGGAGGATATGACTCCTCAGTTCGAAGAGTACGATGCTCAGAAGCTATTGAATGATGTCTTCGTTTTCGAGACGCAGTCTATTACTCTTATCCGTGGTGACGCGCTTAGCGTAGAGGCGTTCCACGCTGGCATTGAATTTGAGAAAGGGGTTATGACGGATCCGAATGCCAGTAAGTACCTCATCAGACCCGACGATCCTTCCTCATCTTTCGTCAACCCATATTCGATAATGGCATTGGCGATGGCCCCGTTGGCCCCGTCTTTGGGTATTTCGCTAGATCCCTCAGATCCGACGGCATATTATGATGGGCTTAATACTGTTATTCAGCTGCTGGCAGTGGACCCTGACCTGTTTAACGAAAATGTAAGCGGGATGCTCGAAGGAACCCCATTGTTATCTTCCCTGTTAACCAAAGACCTTAACTCCAATTCGATGACTGCTTCCGGGGCGATGATTGTAAGCGTCCTGGACAAAGAGGG
>DUKW01000024.1 GCA_013329105.1 Candidatus Methanomethylophilaceae archaeon
TTCGATGACTGCTTCCGGGGCGATGATTGTCAGCGTCCTGGACAAAGAGGAGGTGATGGCAGATGGTCCTGCAAATATCTTGGAATACGAGAGTGCGGTCATAGCCATAGCTGATGAGGTCAATGAGCTCTACGGCAATTCCGTTCTAGTGCAGGTCTTCGCTGAGAACACTATAATCATGGGCATGGCCGATGTGGCCGTTGATGACCTTTCATTTTTGTTTCCACTTGCTGTGCTAATTATGGTCGCCGTGCTCATGCTCATGTATCGCGACTTCGTGGATATGTTGATAGGTATTATCTGCCTGGTATTCGCGATCATATGGGCTTTCGGTGCAGCCGTTGTTTTCAACATCGGTACGAGCGTCATATCTATCGCTGTACCGGTTCTTCTATTGGGGTTGGGCATTGATTACGCTCTACACTTAGTGTTCCGTTACCGCGATGAGCGCGGTGAGGGTATGGGTACAGAGGAAAGCTGTAACAACTCCATCGGCTCTGTTGGAGAGGCACTTATCCTTGCCACAATAACAACCGTGATAGCCTTCCTCTCGAATTCGTTCTCATCGATGAAGATAATTAATGATTTCGGACTGCTGTCGGCGGTCGGTATCATTTGTAATTTCATCATAATGATACTCATGATTCCCTCTGTACAGGTGATACGTGATCGCCGTGCAAAGGCAAAGGGGATGGGCGACAAGGATATCAAGCGTTTCCGTTCTCGTGACATCAATCACAACGATGTTATTGGACGTATATCCATTGCCGGCGGCAAACTGGCAGTGAAGAGGCCCATAGCCGTACTGATAGTCGGTGTGTTGGTTTTCTCAGGTTTCGCTTACGCCGCATCGAATGTATCCTATAAGTTTGATGTCTTTGACTTCCTCCCTGAAGACAGTGAAGAATATGAGATGCTGGACGTGCTCTTCAATGACTTCAACAATACAGGCCAGAGCACTGTGGATGTGCTGATCTATGGCGACCCTCTTGACCCTCTTAACCCAGATCTTATACGGGCAATGGAGCAGAGTCTTGAAAATATCAAAGAAATAGATGCAATTGCCACTGATGGAGAGGGCAATTTGTTGGGAGCTCTGTATCTGAGTCAGACATTGTATAATCTGAACGAGAGTCTTAATGATTCAGAATACACAAATCGTTATCTGGCAGCCTTCAATTCCGACGGGACAATCAAAGATGATGCGACATCAGGTCGTTTGATGAGTATAGCCCAATACTTGTATTCCCTGGGTAATGAGACTGTGATCTATGATCTGTCAAAAGTGATAGGTTTCGCTGATGATGAGCCCCTTACAAGGATGCAAGTTCGTATAAGTGGCAACCCTTCCGACTCTGAGTTACTGGCGATCCGTGAGGAGATGCGTGTAGCCCTAAAGCCATTTGAAGATGCCGGGTACAAGGCAATTCCCACAGGCTTGCTCATCACAGGAGCGGTTATCTTGGATGAGATGGAGAATGACCAAATGACATCGTTGCTGATCACACTGATCTCCACTCTCGTAGTCTTGACGATCGCTATGTACTTCTCTACCCGTTCCTTCGTGCTAGGTGCTTTGGCGACTCTGCCTACGTTGTTCTCGGTTGTGATGACGTGGGGTTCAATGTATCTCTTGGACATTTCATTGAATGTGATGACCCTTACTATCGGATCATTGGCTGTAGGTATCGGTGTAACTTATGGGATTCATATAGCTCATAGGTTTAGTAGCGAACTCTCTAAGGGCCATACAGTCGAGGACGCCATACTGATAAGCACTGGAGGTACTGGCAGAGGTGTATTGGGGGCGGCACTGACAACAGCACTGGGATTTGCTGTGCTAGGATTTTCCAGCATGATACCATTGGTGCAATTCGGTCTAATCACCGCCATGGCAATCATCTATGCCTACCTAGGGGCCACTCTGCTTCTCCCTGCACTCTTGGTCATATGGGGTAAAAAACGTGTAGGTGAAAAAGCCTAAAGTTTCTCTTCGAAACCTTTTAATCTATTCTTCTTTATTTTTTATTCACTGCCTCTGTAGGTCTCCCCAGCGTCACTGTTTTGTTCGGAATGTTGCTATGTATTCGATGTGGTCATTAGGAAGCTCTATGTTAGGGTCTTCGAGGTACCATTCACCCCCCTCGCCCAACTCTTGACAGACGAGCTGTAAATGGCACATTGCGATTCCTATGTCCAGATACTGAATGTCGTGGCCGAGGCGTTCCGACTGAAGGGCAGGTGTGTGTTGTAAATAAAGATGTGCCGCCCCATCACTCAGTACCACTCTCCAAGGCTGCCTATTGGATGCCGATGGGGCAAGGCGTACAGCCTCTAAACATAGGCTAATCTGAGGGCAATCATCGTTCTCTATGGGGTGACTAAAATCACCTTTGAAGAAGAGCTCTCCCCATGCTTTGCGGGTATTGGATCTTATCAGCATCTTTATGGCTTTTTCCATCAGCCTTTTCTTTTCAGGGTAACCATACGAAACAACGGCGGCGATCATCTCTTCATCTTTAAGCTGTATCATGCTCTGGAGGGGGAACTTTTTAAGGCCCCCAGCCATCCAACAAGTCCCTATTTCAAGTTCTGTCAATTTCAAGACCAACTCTTCGAGACGGTATCCAAGATCAATGATTTCCTCCCGGAAATTACGACATATGCCGACGATCAGACCCTGATAGTTTTTCACGAATCCGTAAGTGCCTGTTTTCATTTTTTCCCGATTGACTGGGACCAGCTCTAGCCTGGGGATATTACCGAATGGGCCGCTAAGCTCATTCGAGATCCTCAAAAGTTCATTTATCTGTCTCTCATCTTCGGGATCAAGAGGCCTATCCGCGTATGTGCGAACCGAGGACCTTTTGCGAATTATTTCAAGAATATTGTTTTCAACCACTGTACATCCCATCCTTTTACGATAGTTATCTTTTTTTATATTTTACCCTTTTCATCAATTTTAGTGTTGGTACAAGACATCTTGATTGAGGGTTTTGAGAGGTATTGAATTACGGTAGCGTCTCTCAGGATCTTGCCCCGTCTCAATAAGTAGTCTTTAAGTAAATTTTAATATTATCCAATCCAAACTCTTAAGGTATGCGAACCGATGACATTTCATTCTATTTGGAAGGCTGCATCTGTCGGCAATGCCCGAGCAATGTTCGGGGCGCAGAGATAGGTGCGTTCTGCCATCCCTCCCGCTCGATGAAGGGGATAATGGTATTGGATAGGGGCTGTTTATGCTCATCATGCACTGTTGGTATTACCATAGGGGCAACTGAGGGCTATCATTGCATCTGTACCCCTACGGACAGCGGATCGGTGCTTATATTCTGAGAGAAACAGCAATATCGTTGATTTCAGGGTTAGCTGCATTCCGTATCCCGTTCGTAACAATCGGTTTTTTAAACGGTT
>DUKW01000075.1:0-4571 GCA_013329105.1 Candidatus Methanomethylophilaceae archaeon
GAGATCAGGACCGAAATGGCCGCTGTGCGGTCAATGATGCGGGACATAGAGAACGAGATGAAGGAGCTGCAGGAGAAGCGCGACATAGCCTACCGCAATATGGTCAGCAAGTCCTCAGAGGCAGAAGGCCTCAAGGACAAAATCGATATCAAGCGTGATATCCTGAACGGATTCCTTGTGCGCATAGCGGAAACAAGAGATAAACTGGCACAGTTTGAAGCCGAGGCCAAAAGTCTAGAGATCGAGATAGAGAGTCCTCTGCCTTCTATGGATAGCATAAAGACTCGCATACGTCAGGCCGAGAGATCCCTTGAGATGATGGGAAACGTAAATCTTCGCGCCATAGAGGATTATGAGGAGAAGAAGGCACGTTATGATAGCCTCTGCGAAGAGATCGATAGGCTGGAGGCCCAGCGTGAGGAGCTTCTCTCGCTCATGGATAGGCTCAGCAAGGAGAAGAAAACGGTCTTCAATGAGGTATTCAAGGCTGTGGACAGGAATTTCCGCTCAATCTACGCCGAACTGTCTGGGGGAGGGGAAGCATATCTCTCATTGGAAGACTCTGAGGATCCATTCCTGGGAGGTTTAATCATCAACGCCAAACCCAGGAATGGTAAACTGCTGCGTTTGGAGGCCCTCAGCGGCGGGGAGAAGTCATTGACCGCCCTTGCGTTTATATTCGCTCTTCAAGAGTACCAACCATCACCGTTCTATCTGCTTGATGAGGTGGACATGTTTCTGGATGCTGTCAATGCGGAGATGGTGGCTAAAAGGGTGAAGGATAGTTGTTCCAGGGCACAGTTCGTACAGATTTCATTACGCAAAGTCACCTTAAGCAAGGCTGACCACCTCATAGGCGTGACAAGGCAGCCCAATGGAGTGAGTAAAGTAATAATGGAGCCAAATATGGCAGATATCGCGAAAGATCTCGAGAAGGTGGAGGGGAGCGCATGAGCAGAAGGGATGAAGCGGTACTAGAACACCTGATGTTCCATCGCGCTCTGGTCGATGAGTATCAAGACAATGCGAACATTGAGCATTACCTTAGCATTCTCGATAAGGAGGAAGGAGAGGTGCTTAAGGATCCGGTGGATGAGGCCATACGCTCCGCTTTTGGACTGGTACTCACCCACGGCTTGGATCCATAGGCCATTGACCTTATGGAATTTAACCGTCTCTATTCCGCCCGCATCGGCAGAGATAATGTGGATCTCATCGTGGCCGGTAAGCTGGTGCACATGGCTTGGAGCATCCTTAGGATGCAGAGTGAGGAGATAGTCAAGATGAAAGGGAGGGAAGAAGAACCCCCCCAGGATTTTATGGCCGATGCCATGGCTTATATTTTCGATGAGGATCTTGAGCCACTTCCCTCCCCCCCGCTGACCCTTACGCCGGCGGTGAGGCGTCGAGAGGTGCGGCCGGTATCGCTGATGGAGCTTCTGGAGGCCTTCGAGGAGGCCCGCCGGGAGGTAGAGAGACAACGAAGCCTTCCCCGTGCCGTTCGTGAGACGGTGAGGTTCGAGAACCAGGCCCACGATGAGGATATAGGAAAGGACGTGGAGATTGTGTGGCAGCGCATACAGAGAATGGGTACAGGCCCGCTGCCTTTGAAGGATCTTTTCGGTCTAGATCATGAGGCTAATATAGGCTCCTTTATGGCAGTGCTTTTCCTGGTGCGCAACGGCGCCCTTACTATATGGCAGGACGATCTGCCCTACGGTGGGGGGTTTATAGAGTTGAGCATCGAATGGACGGACGGCCGGGGGGAGGGCGCGCTTCTAGCCGAGATCGATGACAATATGGTGATCTGAGTGAAACCAGAGGCACTGGTGGAGGCAGTTCTTTTTTCCTCCCCTGAAGGACTGAGAGTGGTTGACATCAGCAGGGCTACCGGTCTCTCCGATTCTCAGGTGCTGAGAGCGCTCAAGGAATTAGATAAGACATATGAAGAGAGGGATTCGGCACTGAGGCTGTTGCGGGCAGGAGGGCGTTACTCTTTATGCCTTAAGGAATCGTATCTACCTTATGGGCAACAATTCTGCCCTCCTGAAATACCTCCGTCAACCCTGCGCACAGCGGCGATGATAGCATATCATCAGCCGGTGGAGCAGAGCGAGCTCTGCAAGAGTATCGGTCCGCGGGTCTATGAGGACGTTCGCCGCCTGCGGCAGATGGGATTGATAGACGCCAAGAAGAAAGGGCACACTTTAGTTCTCAGCACCAACCGCCGTTTCTATGAGCATTTCGGCATCGATGCCCGCAATCCTGAGGATCTACGCCGGTGGATGGACTCGGCGGCAGTCAGTCATGACTAGAAAACCTTTAAAAACATAACGCGGTTTTCATCGCCGATTGAAATGGTCATGCCTCTCGCTTTATTGGAGAAGTCGCTGGACAAAAGAATATCGCTTTTGCTTAAGGACAGCAGGGTTCTGGAAGGTAGACTCACCGGTTTTGATGATTATATGAATATGGTCCTTGAGGATACGGAGGAGTTCAATGCCGACCAGAATCGCCGTCTTGGCACAGTGGTTCTTCGCGGCAACAATGTGGTCAGTATATCTATACTGTAGGCAGGAAGATGAAAGCGGTCATCCTTGCGGGAGGAATGGGTACCCGCCTACGTCCCCTGACGAACGAGATACCTAAACCGCTGGTTCCGCTTCTTGGCAAACCTCTTATACGTTACATCATCGACGCTTTGCCGGATGAAGTGGACCAAGTCTTGATAGCGGTGAGCTACCGCAAGGACGACCTGCAACGCTACTTCGAAGAGCACGATTTAGGTCTTGACGTTGTGCTGGTCGAGGAGAAGGAGCCCCTTGGTACAGGTGGCGCGCTGAAGAACGTCTCTCCTTATCTGGACGATACATTTTTAGCCTTCAACGGGGACATCATCTCCTCATTGGACCTAAGGGCCTTTATCGATTTTCACCGCCGTAAAAAAGGCATAGGGGCGCTTGCTCTCTGGCGTGTGGAGGACCCAAGCGCATACGGCGTAGTGAGCATGGAGGGCGAGAGGATAAGTTCCTTCCTGGAAAAACCTCCTCCAGATAAATCTCCGTCTGATATGATCAATGCTGGTATCTATATCTTTGAGCAGGAGATCTTGGACCATATACCGCAGGGAACCGTGAGTTTGGAGAAAGATGTTTTCCCGCACATATTGTCATTGGGCCTTTACGGTATGGTGTTCGATGGTCTGTGGGTTGACTGCGGAACTCGAGAAAGCTATCTTGAAGCACAGAGACTGTTGATTGGGGGAAGAAACGTCTATTGTGAAGGTGCAGAGGTATCGCCCCTTGCGGATTTGAAGGACTGTACTGTACTTCCTGGCGCGAAGGTAGGGGACAGAGCGTTGATCCGCCGTTCTATAATATGTCCCGGTGCGGAGGTCAGGGCAGGCGAGCAGGTCTTGGACAGTATATACCTAGGTTAAAGTGTGTATACTTTGGTGCAGCTGCCGGGGTCGTTGAAGCAAGTAGGAGATATATAGAATATATATGTTATATAGATTATGACCAGAGCAGATAAATATGTAGTCTTCTGTCCTTGAGTTACCGGATCGCGATGAGCCTCATTAACAGGATAGACGAGCTCTCTAGTAAGAAGAACTTCCGTAATGCATGGTTTGCCCTCATAACAGTATTCTTTTTGGTCTTCATAATAGTCCCTACCATTTACGTTGTCTTCTACGGGCTAGCCGACTGGCAGACTATAAGCGACAGGGTTCTCGGCAACCCGGAATCGATGTCTCTCATATGGAGTGCCCTATTCACTTCTTTCCTCCTAGCTATCGTTGTGACGGTGATCGATCTCATAGTCGGTCTGCCGATGGCTTGGATAATGGTACGCAAAGAATTCCGCGGAAAGCATTTTCTAGACACGCTTATTGATATGCCGCTGGCATTCCCCACCGCCGCTCTCGGTTTTTCTATTGGGATATTTTGGGGGATTCCCATAGAGGCGCCCGTTCCCCCAGGGGCTTTGGGATTCTTTACTGATCCCTTCCTGATTGTACTTCTTCTGCACATAATATTCACATATCCTTACATGGTGCGCTCTCTGTCCGCCATCCTGGAGCAGATAGACCAGAGTTATGAGGAGGCGGGAATGACCCTTGGTGCCAGCAGGTTCACGGCTGCAAGGACGATAACATTGCCCATGTTTCGTGCAGGGCTCATCACTGGTTTTATTCTATGTTTCGCCCGCTCGCTGAGTGAGACGGGTGGTACCTTCATCGCCCTCAGCACTATTGGGCACGCGGACAGTTTCTTCACCGGTCCCACTTTAATCAAGTATTGGAAAGAGATAGAAGGGGCTGCCAACGTCGAGGCTGAGTTGGCGATGGTGAGCATGTTATTGATCATAACTGCCATCGTCTTCCTTTTGCTGATAAAATATGCGCTCAGCAAAGTCAGTATACCTTTTGATAAGGTTTGGCCAAGATGGGAACGGGTGCTGAGCCGCGGTCTCGTACCCAAAGCCAAGGACCTTCTTACCTTTCTCTTCATGTTGATCGTGGTGATCATCCCTTCCTTCTTCATCTTCGCTTACCTTCTTGTCCCCTC
>DUKW01000075.1:4761-9320 GCA_013329105.1 Candidatus Methanomethylophilaceae archaeon
CCGGCTTGGTCACCCTGGCGGATATTGTGTTGGGGGTTCCCATGGCTCTATACATCGCCCGCCATAAAGAGGCGCGTATGGCGCAGCTGGCGGATTCTCTCGTCAACGTGCCACTGATAGTGCCGACCACTGCTCTGGGTTACTCACTGGCGTTATTTTGGGGAGGTCAGGACATCATAACGAATGTGACTGTTTTGGTCATATTCGCTCACATAGCATTCACATATCCTCTAGTCGTGCGTAACGTGGCCGGTGCCGTGATGGAGGTTGACCCCTCTTATGAGGAAGCCGCCCGAACATTGGGTGCTAAACCCTTTGCCACCTTCCGCACAGTCCTCTTTCCCATAGTACGATCATCGGTTCTTGCCGGTGCAATCTTGGCATTCACACGCAGTCTGGGGGAAACGGGGGCCACATTTGCCGTAAACCCAGATGCCAATACCATGCCTGTTTACATCGTCAACCTCGTGGAGTCGGGAGATTTCTATCTCGCAGCCATCGCTGCGATGGTGCTGATAATGGTGTCATTCGTCTTCATGTTCGGTATACATTATATTGTGAAGGGTGAAGGAGGCAGAAGATGACCACCGTGGAGTTGAGAAACCTCACGAAACGATACGGTAAAGTGGTGGCCGCTGATGGTCTCTCTTTGAAGGTGGAGGACGGAGAATATATGTGTTTGTTAGGGCCAACAGGGGCCGGAAAGACGACCGCATTGCGCATGGTGGCCGGTCTTCTCAGTCCTGATGAAGGGCAGGTTCTCTTTGACGACAAAGACTGCACTCATCTAGAACCTGAGTACCGTGAGGCGGTCATGCTTTCTCAGAACTATTCTCTTTTTCCCCACATGGATGTTAATAGCAACGTCATATACGGCCCGCGGATAAAAGGATGGGATCCGGACGAGTCGCAGGAGGTGGCCGACAATATGCTGGAGATGGTCCATCTTCAAAACAGAAAGGACGCCATGCCCCGAGAGCTCAGCGGTGGTATGCAGCAGCGCACCGCTCTCGCCCGTGCCCTTGCATCGGGATCGAAGGTTATACTGCTCGATGAACCCCTCCGTGCTCTCGATGCCCGTCTCAGGATAGAGTTGAGGAGAGAGATCGTATTACTGGCTAAGGCTATGGGCATCACCGCTATACACGTGACGCATGATCAGGAAGAG
The DNA here is from genome assembly GCA_013329105.1 of Candidatus Methanomethylophilaceae archaeon. GTDB lineage: Archaea > Thermoplasmatota > Thermoplasmata > Methanomassiliicoccales > Methanomethylophilaceae > UBA9915 > UBA9915 sp9915u. Next base: position 5,930 of record DUKW01000075.1, read on the forward strand.
GCGATGGTCATAGCCGATAGGATAGCAGTGATGCGTGGCGGAAAGGTAATTCAAGTGGGCACACCTCGGGAGGTCTTCGACGACCCTGCCACACCTTTTGTGGCTAATTTCTTGGGGCAGTCTAATTTCTTTGTCGGTAAGGTGGTCGGTAAGGAAAATGACATTACCATCGTAGAGAACGATGTCGGTGTGACGGTCAAAGCCCGTATGTGTCCTTTCCCAATGGGAGAGGAGGTGGTGGTGGCGGTAAAGGTAGGAAATACCACGCTTAAACATAATGATGGCTTTTTTATGGGAAGGGTGGAGCGCATTCTCTATGAAGGTACTTACATTCACATAGACGTTCTTGCGAACGGTGAGCGTTACGCCGCTAAGGTGCCGAATAGGAAGTATGAGGATTTTTCAGAAGGCGAAGAGGTTCTGGTAGGTTGGCCTCCTACGGAGGCCAAGGTTTTTGCCATGCCCCCAGAAGGATTGGCAGAAGAGCTAAGGTTGGAGTGATATGCCCCGTATAATGCTGGAAAAAGTGACCATGCAATTCGGCGATATCTATGCCGTTAAGGATATAGACCTGGTGGTCAGGGATGGGGAATACCTCACCGTGCTTGGGCCTTCTGGCTGTGGTAAGACCTCGTTGATAAAGGTTATATCTGGTATATGGACCCCCAGCTCAGGGCGGGTGCTCATAGACGGTGAGGATGTTACCTCTATTCCGATAGAGGACCGTAATGTGGGTTACGTTTTCCAGAACATTGCTCTCTTCCCTCACATGGAGGTCCTGAAAAACGTTTCCTATGGGCCGCTTATGCGGGACATGCCGTTGGACGAGAGGAACGCTGTGGCTGAGAAGTACCTTCAGTTGGTGAAAATGCTTGACAAGATGGGTATGCTTCCGGGGGAGCTCTCAAGTGGTGAACAGCAGAAAGTGGCTATATCCCGCGCTCTTGCGTCGGGATCAAACCTTCTTCTTTTGGATGAGCCCCTATCCGCTCTTGATGCTAGGGTGCGAATGGAGCTTCGCTATGAGATCCGTCGCCTAGTCAAGGACTTGGGGATAACAGTCGTTCACGTTACACATGATCAGGATGAGGCGATGTCAGTATCTGACCGTATAGTCGTCATGCGCAACGGCGGGATAGTGGAGACAGACACACCCATGGCCCTATACCGCAGACCGAACAATTTATTCACAGCTTACTTCATAGGGGAGACCAATCTCATAGAGGGTATGGTATCCGACAAGAATGCACACAATATCGTTGTCAGACTGAGGGATGGGACCGATGTAAAGGTAAACGGTAACCGTCACTTCAATATAGACGACGCAGTGGTTCTTTCGGTAAGACCGGAGTATGTGTACACGGCCAAAGAAGGATTGACGGCAAAGGTCACTCAGGTGATATATATGGGAAGCTACTGGCGGGTAATCGCCCGGGCAGAGAGTATGGATATGGTGGAGTATAATATACAGCGATATGAGAATCCGCCGGCGATCGGCTCCGATGTGAACTTGGTCTTCAATCCCAAGATGTTAATGGTATACAAGAGGCCCACGGAGGGCATCTCAGAGGCGATCAGACTTGAGTGATAAGGCGAGCAAATCCCTGTTAGACTGGTTTGGAAGAAGGCGCGAGGATTTTGTCCTCAAGGGTATGAGAGAGCACGGTCTGGTCCTGATCGATGCTGTCAATGAGTTGCAGAGATCCATCCTGGCAATGTCCAAGGGGGATGCTGACTCAGCGCTGGGGGCTGTCAATCGTCTCATTCTGAGTGAAAAGGAGGCCGACCGTATAGAGGATCGCCTGGCATCTAAACTTAGTAAGGGAGATCTGGATTCTCGCGAGCGCGAAGACCTTATGCACTTAGTTCATAAGATGGATCGTATCGCCGACTGGGCGATGGATGGGGCAATTCATGTCCAGTTGATAGCAGAGGCCGATATCACCATACCTAATTACATCTGGGACTCACTGCTTTCCATATCCAGCGAGCTCGTTTTAGAGGTAAAGATGCTGCTTCGTGCGGTTGAGAGGCTCGGTGCTGATGAAGCGGAGACCTTAAAGTGCACCCAGAACATCAAATCTCAGGAGAGGATCGTTGATGAACAGAATATCTCCCTCCTCAGGAAGATCCTCCTGGCAGATATGGATTTCAGGGGAACCATGATGTCCAAGGGTCTTTTGGAGGCGATCGAGAAGTCTGCCGATTGTTGCAAGGACTGCGCCGATACAATACAGATACTCATCACAGCGCGATCGGAGTGATCAGATGGATCAGAGACTGTTTGGTACCAACGGCGTACGCGGGATAGTCAATAAAGATATGGACCCATCTCTGGCCCTTCAGCTGGGTAAGGCCATCGGAACCTTCGTGAAAGGAGAGCTGGCAATTGCAACGGATACACGCACTTCCCGTCATATGCTCTCCGCCGCCGTTGCAGCCGGTATCAGCTCTGTTGGTGCGGACGTTTTGGATTTGGGCGTCCTCCCAACACCAGGACTACAGTTTTTCGTTAAACGGAGGGAGGAGGTAAACGGAGGCGTCATGGTCACAGCCTCTCACAATCCACCAGAGTTCAACGGGATAAAGTGTGTTGATGGAGACGGGACGGAGATGCCCCGCCATAAGGAGGAGGCAATTGAGGCACTTTTTTGGGAAGGAATAGAACCCGTTCCTTGGGACAGAATTGGGCGTATCCGAGAGGTCTCCGGCGCTAAGGAAGAGTATCTCAGAGCAATAGTTTCCCAGATTGATGCCGATGCGGTCAGGGCGGCGGGACTAACAGTCGTCATGGATTGCGCTAACGGGGCTGCGCACTCAACAGGCCCTGAACTAATGGGTATCTTGGGTGTACGTAGCATAACGATCAATGCCGATCCCCAAGGCAAATTCCCTGGACACCCGAGTGAACCCACAGAAGAGAATCTACATGACCTCATCCACATGGTGAAGGTCACTGGAGCGGATATGGGTGTGGCGTTTGATGGCGACGCTGACAGGGCAGTGTTCGTAGACGATAAGGGGCGATATCTCACAGGGGATAAGAGCCTGGCTCTCATCGCCAAAGCTGTTTTGAGAGAGAAGAAAGGAGCGGTTGTGACGCCGGTGAGCAGTTCCTCGATGGTGGAAGAGGTGGTCTCTGCCGCAGGTGGCAAAGTTGAGTACACGGCTGTCGGCTCGCCTGTCGTAGCACGGCGAATGATGGATATCGGGGCAGTCTTCGGCGGGGAGGAGAACGGAGGTCTCATATTTCCATCGCATCAGTTTTGCCGTGACGGCGCTATGACGGTGGCAAAGATGCTGGAGCTTGTGGTCAGGTCAGGTCCCTTGTCGAAGTGTGTAGACAGTCTTCCACTATATTACACCGTGAAACGGAAGTTCGCCTGCCCCA
>DUKW01000074.1 GCA_013329105.1 Candidatus Methanomethylophilaceae archaeon
GATATCCAATTGATCTTGGGGTCGGATTTTATTACAGGGTGATGGGGGTCAACCATTATGACCTCATACCACTCGTATTGACCGTCCTGCCCTACCCAATAGGAGTTAAGGACCTCAAGGTTTGGATAGCGCTTCTGCGCCCTCTCTTCACAGATGCGCTGCAGACTTTTTGCGCCAGTGATCTTGCTAATACCCTTACGCTTGGCACGGCGACCGCCTTTTATGGTCCTTCTGTTCAGCGAACCTTTACGTACACGTCCGCGGACGACGACGTAACCTTGTTTGGCCCTATATCCAAGCTTGCGGGCGCGGTCGAGACGGGTTGGGTGTTCCACTCTGCAGTAATTCTCTTCCCGCCGCCACTTTACCCTTCTCTCGAGGGATAGATTCTTCATCTCTCCCTCATTGGGATTTCTCCATGCCTCTGCAATGTATTGGTACATTCCCTTTCCTTTAACGCTAGGCACGGATTTTTCATCGTACTCGTTAACCATTTTGTATCACCTGCCGTTACCGGCGTTTACGGATTCACCCAATTTCTGGGGCACATCTCCAAACGGGACTGATCCCGTCACTAGCCTTGACGGATTGATATACACTATTTAAAGGTTATCAGGGGTCTATTCTCATGTCCTTATTTCATATGTTTTAGTGTTTATTTCGTAAAATGGTTAAATCAATAGTACCATTATTTTGGTATGGAAGTCGGTAAAGAGCGATCGTTTTGTGTTAATTGCGGTGCCGAACTTGAACCAAATGCTCATTTCTGTCATCAATGCGGTGTCGCAGCGGAGAACGAGAAACCAGGGCAAATCTTATCCTCCGACAACAGGCGCCCTACAAAAAATGTGGTTGCGGCTCTCTTGCTTTCTATCTTACTGCCGGGACTCGGACATCTGTACCTCAATGATGATAAAGGCTACCTGTTGATCGTTTCTAGTATTATAATGATCATACTGGGCGTTTTCCTACTCGTACCGCTTCTTCTCTTTTACATAATATTCTTATACGCAGCGTTGGACGCGGTTAGGACGGCGGATAGGATTAATTCTGGGCAGGAGTGAGTACGAGGCTATCCAATCCAAGGAGATGCGCCGTCTCAGAAGTCCAGGAGAGAGGTCTTTTTTCCTTTGGAAGCTTTCTTCTCATCAGACTGCTGTGAGGAAGCTGCGGAATCGAATGATGGATCAAAGATGGTGAATTGTTGACTGCCCATCATTAGATCTTCCTCCTTCCAGTCGAAGACCTCCGTCACTCTGGCTACGGCGTGAGCCAGCCGCTCAGCGTAGTAACGGTAGTCCGGGCGGGCATCAAACTTGCGGCCAGGTATGTACGGCTCAACCTCTTGAGGCACCTTTTTGGCATCGGTCACCACCCATGAGACCTTCATCCCAGGAATAAACTCATAACCAAGGTCAATCATTTTCTTGGCAGCCTGTACATTGGCCATTCGCGAAGGGTCTTTGTAGCTGTTGAACGCCTTGCAGGTCCGTGATATGACTAACTTCTCAACTGGCACCTCGCCGGCAAGTGTTTTTTGTATCACCTTCCTTGCCAAAGCCACCACTCCCTCGGGGTCCTCATCGAGTATCTTCTCAAAGACAGATGTGAGGAGTTCACTCAAAAGGTCGAAGGAGTCGGTACGTCTGATCTCGTATCCGCGTATGAGCATCTCGCCCTTCTCTGGCCAGAGTACGCGGCCAACGTAACGTTTTTTCTTTCCATGGGAGAAGAACGGTTCCAATATCTTCTCGAACTCGAGCTGTCCGCCTTCCATGCTGTACCTCCTAGCGGTCTCCTCCCCGAACTTTTTGCTCCCTGCCAAATCGGGATACGGTGATTGGATGAATACTGAGTCAGTATCTGAATATACGACGGTGACCCCCTCCGCCTGCAGCTCCTTGATAATTGTCTTTACTCTCTCCCTAGCCCATGCCGTTATGCTGCTGCCTATGTTTTTGTCAGTGAAACGGTAGAAGGAGGAGGCGAAGACGCCGTAGAACGAGTTCATTAGTACTTTTAGCGCCTCTTGGAGGCCGTTGTAGTAATGCCTCTCCTCCTCATTAGCGGCGTTTTTAGCCAACGCTTTGCTCTCCTCTCTTTTCTGCATCAATTCCTTTAATATCGTGGGCAACAGCCCTTTTCTTTTCTCAACTGAAAGGTAACGTACCCCATTGGGGCTAACGATATCTCCCTCCTTGCTAAGCGTGGTGAAGCATATATTGTTGGAGATGATGAGCGAAGGATACATCGATTTAAAGTCCAGGACGCAAACCCAGTGATAAAGGCCCGGCTCGATGCTGTGCACATATCCGCCTTCTATCTGGTCAGTACGGGAGTAACCACCCATAAGGGGCACGGCTACCCCCTCGCGGTCAGCACGGCGAATCAGGATGGAGTCTATGAGTTGGGATGACCCAGAGGTGAGCACATCCTCCACAGGAAGCATCGAAACCGAGGCCAGGTCCATTCCCTTACGCAGCGAGTCGACCGAAAGAAGGATGCGCAAGGAGAGCTCTGCGTCTTTGGTGCAGTAGCGTATGACTTTGTCAGGGTCTTTCTGCCATTCTTCATCGATGTGTTTTGGGTCCACATCCAGTTTCTGCTCACCAAGGAGAAGGGAGGAGACGGCATTGAGTGTCTCCTGTTTCGGATGCAGCTCTTTCTTGGCAGACCACCAAGCATCTAACACCAGACGCCCTTTTACTCTCCAGAAGCGGCCGCTGATCTGACGCGGATCGGAGCCGTCTCTTCCCCATGGAAGAGAGGGGATGTTATTGGCCTTGGCCCTCTCGATTATTTTTGGTATGTCGTAATTGTCGATGTTGTAACCGCTTATCACATCGGGGTCTTCTCTGCGTATGACCTCATTAAAGTTCTGTATGATCTCTGTCTCAGTACCTTGAATGGGAGCCCCCTCTTCCAGAGTGTGACCGTTGCCAATAACGTAACAGATAGTGTAGAGGGTATCGTCGCGTATTGAATTCTCTATGTCGAAACTAAGTATTTTGAGTGAGGGGTTGAAGGGCTCTATGTTTTCGAATGAATTCATCTCCACTATAAGTTCGGTACTGTAGTTGCCCTGGCTCTCTTTGCCATATACCCTTATGCATGAGTCCATGTCTTTATCGTAAATGTAGCGGTGATGAAAAGGTATATCCGCAGCCAAGATCTCAAAACGGGATTTGAGTTTGTTGCGGTAATCTGGGACCTTATAAGGATAGAGGATCGTGACTTTTGTCACCTCCCTCTCCACGCCTTTATGGAGAAGCCTCATGTCCTCGACCTTGAGGACCTCAGGATCTTTGCGCAACCCCTCCTTGACGTCCTCTGTGGCGCCAACGATAAAGAAATAGGGGCGAAAACCGCTGCGGTCGAGGACGGTGATTGACCGACCATCATCGGTCTTGCCGAACAGCTCCAGCACCATCAGGTCGCCCTCTTGGCGGTATGACGCGCTCAAAAGCCGGACATTCCATTTATTCACACTCATCACCTCTTAGAAACTATCTTGATTATATCTCCATCCATCAATTGGTAGTCGTGGCCAACAACGCGTTTGGTGCGGGCATTCACAGCGCGGATGAAACCCTCCCCCAAGTCTGTGTGCACCTTATAAGCCAGATCTCTGGCTTTGGATCCTCGCGGCATAAGTAAGGCATCAGGCAACACCCTGCCATCATGGTCTGTATACTTATTCTCATCCTCTACAGGATAACAGACGATGAGCCCGAGCATATCATAGGCTGCCTTCTCGAGACATCTTTGTACCCCGGTGCCTCCAAATCTCTTCATATTTTCAGCTATATAATCAAGGGCTTTCCGCTGCCCCTCGCTTAAGACTGAGGGGTCCTTGATAGTGAACGACTTGTCACCTGGCATGTAGTCGATGAGGCCAGCTTTTTCTGCACGCCTTAGGGCCAATTCGGCCTCTGCCATTGTGGGTACGGCGTCACGGCCACTTTCAGATATCCTCTTGAGGTTTGATGCTGGGGCGATATCGGCTTTGTTCATTGCCACGATCATGGGTTTGCTGCGTATGCGTATGGCTTTTGCCAGGGAGTACATCACATCATCACCCCACAGCTGAGGGTTATCTGGCGGCGAGACATCTTTCAGTGCATTGTGTATATCAGTCTCATTTATCCCAAGACCGGTGAGTCTCTCGTGCAAGGCACTTTCTATCTTCGTACCCTGCAGATGAATCTGGCGGGCGATGCGGTCGAAGCCCTTTGCCAATATGCCCTGAATCCAGCGATCCACCTCTTTCTCTAGGAATTCTACGTCTTCTAGGGGGTCGTGGGCAGCAATATCCACGGGGTTGCCCTCGATGTCGGTGGAACCGGAAGCGTCCGTGACGTTGACTAGTGCATCGGCCTGGCGCAGGTCATCCAAAAACTGGTTGCCAAGACCTCTACCCTGCCATGCGTCGGGGACCAGTCCTGCCACATCGAGCAGTTCTATCGGTATCATGCGGACGCCGTTAATGCAGGCGGAGTTGCGCGGCTCGCATTTAACATCCAGCTCTCTGCATGGGCAGGAAGCCCTGAGGTATCCTATCCCTATATTGGCTTCTATTGTTGTGAATGGATAATTGGCAATCTCCACGTTTGCCATGGTGGCTGCAGAAAAGAATGTGGATTTTCCTACGTTGGGTTTTCCCACGATACCGATTTGCATACTATCAGTCATGCGCCTAATATCATTTAACTGTTTGATCCGGCGTTGTATAACGCGTCAGCGAGCTCACCAATCTGCTCCGGACTAAGGGTCTCTATTCGCTCGTCTAAATATGGTAGTTCGGAACAGTCTTCCGGCAGCAGTCCATGTAGGCGCAGGGCGGAACGTATGGTCTTGCGTCTGTGTTGAAAACAACGGTCAACAATCTCCTGGAAAAGGCCCTCATCCAGTACGCTGAAAGGTGGGGGGCGGGGTTCCAGAACTACAATAGCAGAACTCACCTTGGGCCGAGGGCGGAAAGAAGAAGGAGAAACGATCTCCAGAAGCTTTGCATGGCAGCGTCTGTACAGAGCTACGGACAGGCGGGAGTAATCCCTAGTGCCTGGGCTTGCTACCATGCGGTCGGCAAATTCTTTCTGGACCATCACCACTGCCCTGCGGAACGGATATTCAAGCAGTTTGAAGATAACGGGGGTGGAAATGCTGTATGGTAGGTTGCTGACGAAGACATCAAACCGTGGCCAGTCCACTTTGAGTGCATCTCCCTCTATAAGATGAAGACGCCCGTCGAAGCGTTTGCGAATATACTCCGCCAATTCAGGCTCCACTTCGATCGCATGTATTCTAGTCGTTTTTTCCGCTAAACGTTCGGTCAGTATGCCGTATCCCGGGCCTATCTCCAGTACTTCGTCTTCAGGGCGTATGTCGGCATAACCCACCTGCCGATCGGCCACGCGGCTATCGATGAGGAAGTTCTGCCCACGGCTTTTGCGTGGTAAAAAACTCTTCTCAGCGGTTTTCATCTTGACACGAAGATACGGTACTTTTGGCGAGGATCAGAAAGCTCCAGCTCTATACGTTTGGTGATGAGCTTTTCTGGATGTTTAACGGCGGGAACACGCTCGGAGATATCCTCAAAACTGGTGAACGGTTTTTTCCTTCTCTCCTCGATCAAAGCCCACATTGTTTTGTTTCCTATGCCTGGGATCTCCTCAAGCATGTGTTTCTTGGTGCTAATACTCTGCGCCTCATTGAAGAAGCGCACAAAACGGTCGGGGTTATTACGAACTATGTCCTCGATGATATACTCAAGCTCCGCTTTTGCAGCGTGGGTTAGATCATCGTAATTAACGCGTCTCTTGACATGGCTTATCTTGTCACGTTTGGCCGGGTCTTTGCCTATATAGACTCTTTCGCCTATGTTTATGATAGCGTTCTCTAAAGGAACGAGTTCGAAGAGCTTGAACTCCGACTCACCCAGAGCATAGCATAAAGGCTCACGCTTATATGATCCCCCTACAGGCATACCCTGGGCTAAATAATCAAGAATATAGGCGTAGTCTTCCAAAGGCTCAACCCCGTACCAAGATTCTAGAGATACTTGACCACTATATCAATTATCTGGTCGATATGTTTCTTCTCGAGAACGATTCTTTCCTTAGAGAAAATAGCACGAACGTCTTCTGGGTGCTGAGGCATTATGTCAGCGAGCTTAGTGGCTACGAAAGGGTTGATAAAATCAAGACTCAGAAATTCCTCGATGATCTTGCGGCTGTCCTCTGCGGATAGCTTAGCCATCTTGCTGGCATGCTCCAAGGCCGCCTTCTGTTCGGTAGTGAGCTCACGGAGTTCGCTTTCATTCTCCAGTATCTCTTTGACCTCAGCGAGGCTAAGGTAACGGCCTTCTTCCATCTTAAGCACCTCAGTCCACTTTGGTCAGATGCTCTGGCCTGGCTACAACGGTTTTCATCTTATTTCCAGCTTTGACATTCACCACTACAGCGCGTCCTTGGCGGCCGGCCACGGTGCCAGTGAGTCCCTGGAAACGGCGGAAAGGCATCCCCTTATGAACACTGGGATCGATAACTATGTTGACCTTTTCACCTACTTCATAAT